>NZ_BAAHBI010000015.1:0-69830 GCF_054776755.1 Spirosoma litoris
TGTTGTTGACGAAGTTGATGCAAGGCTTCATCGGCCAGTTGTGAAAGGGGTGGCTGAAAAACTTGCCCATAGCGGGCTAGTAGGCTAGCATCACTACGGTCGGTCTTGCTGATGGACTTCAAGGTGGCGGCAAATCCCTTACTTTGGGCGGGCGTGATGATACTAAAAGGATGCTTGTGGAGGGCTAACACCCAAGCCAGCCGAGCCGAATACGTGCCTGTATGCTCGAAAATCAGGTGGCTATGGGGTGGCAATTGGATTACCCATTGCTCGATGTGCTGGACTTGGTTAGGCAGGGTTTGATAGCTCCATTGGGGTTGGCCTTTGTCGTCGATGCCGCTTTGGTGGCTGATGTGGAGGGTATCTTTGCTGACATCAATGCCGTAATACAGGGTTGTTTGGTCCATACTTAAAACGAAATAAGGTAAGTAGTGCTCATGCTGAGTACCGCACCGGCGGCCCGGATCATTGTGAAACGGGCTTTTTGCCCACTGAACTGTCCGGGTTGCATGAGATTGATTATCCAGCCTACCGATCATGACAACCGGTCTAGAAGACCATCCCGACGTAGGTATGAGCTGGACAACCAAAGATTATTTGTTCAAGGCAAACTTACAATCCCGACGTCAGGAGGCATGACAAAAAACTAGTATAATTCTATTCGTAAATCCTCCATAATTCACGTTAAAAATAAAAAGAGGGCTGCCCAGGCAGCCCTCTTTTTATTTTTAAGCTAAGAAATGAATACGAACTAGAAATTTGGATTCTTGGTCGCAACGCTTGTAGTTGTCGGATTCAGTACCGATTCATCAGCGGGTACATCCCAGTAATCCATGAAGTTATAGTTAATGGTCACGTTTTTGTTAACCACACCAGCGGTAGTCACTACCGTGTTTCCATAACTGCCACCACCATTGCTGATATCATAAGTCCAGCCCCAACGACGGTTGTCATAATACGATAAGCCACGGCCAAACAACGATACTCTTCGTTCCTTCGTTAGTTCGGTCAGCGCTTTCGAGAGAGTTAGGCCCGTGCCAGCTACAGCGGCAACACCAGCTCCCTGGTAGGTTCTTACCGCATCAACAAAGCCCAGGCCGGTTTCGATGTTGCCCAGACGCATGTTTGCTTCTGCCAGCATCAACGCGTTTTCTTCGTAGCTGCCCGCAATGTAGACCTCGTAAGCACCAACGTCCTTCGTACCATATACATACACGCCAGGCGCCCCGTTACCATTTGCGGTTATGCTGTAGCGGGTTGTGAACGTATAGTTGTTTTTGTAAGTCGTAGCGGTATTGAAATTGTTGGTAACCCGTTTGTCACCAGTGTTAAAGGACTGCATAAAACGCTCGCTGATTTTGAACGTCGTCGCAGTATTTACGCCCGTTGTCAGCGCAGCAACTGTACCGCCCGAAGCCGAGAAGAAATAGTTAGAAGCTGTGCTACGTCCCGTAAAGACCACGTCTCCTTTCTGAATACCACTCTTAGCCAGGGTTAATACACTATTCCAATCGGCAGTAGTCATCGCTGTGGTTGACGACTTCGTGATCTTGGCATCTGGATTTCCATTTACGAAAGGAGCCAGCTTATTAACCAGAATATTGCGGGCCAGCATCGTATTGATGTTCCGCTTCCACATATCGATAGTCGGAACACCGCCATTGCCTACTTGCGTAAACGAGGGAATGAGCTGAGATAAGATAGCCTGATAGTCGGTTGTACTGGTAACTGCGCCTAAGGTAGTGGCAGCCAGATTGAAATAATCATTCGACTTGCTGATAATGGCATCATGCAGCACATAATTGCCATCTGTCGTAACTGACTTATCGTCGATCAGACCCGCGTAATACATAGACCCGATAGAGGCATACGCGAAACCTTTCCACCAGTAAGCCCACGCTTTCATGGTATTGGCCCGGCTCGTAGCATCGCCCGAAAACTTAATGGTGCCTGTTAGGTCTAATATCTGGTTACAGACATTGTTCAGCGCATACATGTTCAGCCACTGATAGTAAATCGCGTTATTGCCCGCTCCGGTTGCCGCACGGCTATTGTATGACCGAATGATACCTATTTGCGGAGCTGGATTGGTCACTTTCGTACCATCATCGAGAATAATGTAATCAGGTACACCAATGGTAGTCACCTGGTTGTTCGATGCATCAGCCCCAACGTTGTCGGCCATCAGTTCACTGTAGCCGATCGGGAGCGAGAAGTAACTGTTTCCAAGCCAGCCATCGCCGTTATAAAAACCATTGATGTATACGCCACCCTGGGCAAATGATATAAGCCCGGTTTCTGTGTTAACATTGGCCGCTACTGTAGGAGCGTTCGGGTTACCTACATCCAGTTGGTCTTTACACGACACCCCAGCTAGCATAAGGGTCGTAAAACAAACGGTAGCAAAGAATTTATTTTTATTAATGAGTTTCATAGATAAGGACGTTTGAAATTAGAACCCAATATTCAGACCAACCTGATACGATTTGGTATTAGGGAGTGTACTGTGATCCACCCCACGGTCGAACGAAGAGTTCGAGCTACCTGAGCTGATTTCTGGATCGTAACCACTGTATTTGGTGAAGGTTACCAGGTTCCGACCTGTAAATACGATCTGGGCTTTATTGAGATAGGGTAATTTGACAACTTTGGCCAGATCGAAGGCAAGGGAGATGTTACGAAGCCGTACGAACGAGGCATCTTCTACAAAGAAATCTTTGGTTGCGTTGTTACCCGCGCCCCGTGTGCTGCCCCACAGGTTGTAATAAGCACTAGACCAGTAAGCAGGGAAAGCACCCGTTTTGCCATCGATAGTAACCTGTTTCGAAAAGTCACCACTGATGCCATCCCGATACATCCATTCTTTGGTTTGGTTATAGAGGTGGCTGCCATATACCCAGTCGAACTGGAAGTTTAACGTCAGGAAGTTTTTGAAACTTACGCCATTGATAAACGACATGTTGAATTTCGGGTTCGGGTTCATCAGCGGATAGGTTTCGTCCGTAAACTGAATCTGGTAATCCGACTTTTTCACGACACGGCCATCAACAATGGTGTAGTTATTCCGATCGGCTTCGCTGATATACTTTGTTCCGTCATGTCGGGTATAATCCAGGCTAGTTAACGCCTTATAGCCATATACCTGGCCAATGGGCTGACCTGGAGTTAATACCAATGCTGTGCTACCTGCATTTGAGGTTAAGATAATGTCGGCACCACCGGAGATGGCATCAATTTTAGAAATCTGATGACCAAAGTTCGTCGTGAAATCCCATTTCAGACCTGGCGATTTATACACTGGGATAGTCAAGGAGAATTGAACCCCGTTGGACGACATATTGATCGCGTTCGTCAACTGACCCGTTGACCCCAGAGAAGGTGGTACGCTAACCGTGTAAATTACGTTTTCGCTCGTACGCTTCCAGTAGGTGAAAGCACCCGAAATCGAGTTCAGCCATGCGCGGTTCGAGTTGCCACCAATGGTGAAATCAGTACCAATTTCCAGTTCTTTCGACACCTCTACCTGTAAGTTGGCATTCTTGGTGGTGGTTGGAACTGTGTAAACCAGACCTGGGCCCAGGTTTTGCTGGCTCAACACCGGATAGCGGTCAAATGCCGTTGGCTGAATACCCGCTTCACCATAGGCAGCTCTCAATTTGAAGTACGATAGTGTATTCGATATAGGGCTGTTTTTGAAGAACGATAATGGAGCAATATGGCCATCAAAGTGCGGGAATGTGAACGGCGTAGAGCCGCCACCAAAAGCTGAAGACCAGTCACTACGGAAACCAGCCGTAACACCGCCGTAATCACCAAAATCTACTTTCTGGTTGATCAGATAACCATACGTGATAAAGGGAGTTACGACGTCAGCCGCTACAGCCTGCGATGACGTTGCTGCAATGTTGTATGGTGGTGCTGTACTTAAACCCAAACCATACGTATCATATTGTGTAGACTTGTTCTTCCGATAGTCAAAAGAAATCTGGGTACTGGTTTGAATAGGCACTTTCAGATGGAAATCGTCCTGGAAGTCCGTTCGGATGTAGGCCGTTCCCAGGAAGTTCTGGAACGTGTTGTTGTACTGATAATTGTCGATTTCGCCCTTGTTGTCGGGAGCGTAATTAGACGCCCAGGACTGATAATATTCTGAACTGATATTCTGAGACTGGTTGAAGTAGGTCCAACGAGCCGTTTCGTTCCGGTAGTTGATACCATATTTAGCGTCCAGCTCAACAAATTTGTTGACTTTGTAGTTTGCGTTGAAGTTTTGAACAACATCGATTTTGTTGTTGATCGCATCGGTGTATTCAGCCTGATAGTAAGGATTACCTGCGTTGACGCTTAAGAAGTCGGCCGTTGGGTAAACCGGATATGTGCCATCTGCCAGCTTACGCGTCAGATCGAAGAAAGGCGATGTATTTAAAAAGCCATAAACCGAGCCAACGTTCCCGGCACCATTATTAAAAGGGGAATAAATAGCCCCCAGACCTGGCTTCATCGTATTTTTGGTATAAACCAGCTGGGTAGTCGACCGGATCGTAAAGCCTTTGAATAGCTCAGTACCCACGTTGGCCGACAAGTTGCTTCTGTCAATATAGCCGTTTTGCTTCGTAAGAATAGGCGAAGTCGTATGGTTATTCGCAGCCGCTATATTGAAGTCACTTTTTTCGGAAGCGCCGGAAATATTGATGGTATTGTTCGTTGTGGCTCCCGTCTTAAATACCTGTTTGAAGTGATCGTAGTATTTCAGATTTCCATTATAGGGAGTATTGGCATCGTTGCGAATATCCTGAATAGCATAACGAGTAGCGCCCCCATATTTATACGAAATACCAGTAATAGCGCCGTATTCAGTATAGTCTAATACCTTCCCACTTGCATCAACAATGTTACCGCTTGCATCAGTCAGATAGGGATGCAACTCAGCTTTGTGTACATTACCAGTATTGAGGAATTCATTGGCCGAATAGCTGGACGAAAAATTAACGGCTGTACGTCCTTTTTTGCCTTTTTTGGTAAATACCTGAATTACGCCGTTTGCTCCCTGAGCACCGTAAATAGAGGCCGAAGCGGCTCCCTGAACAACTTCCACCCGATCAATATTGCTCAAATCGAGCGAGTTAATGTCGGTCGAAGCTACCTGTACACCGTCAACCATGATAAGAGGCTTTGTACCGCCCTGTACACTGTTGATACCACGAAGCAGAATGTTGACGGGGTCGCCGGGGTTACCGCTGGTTGATGAAATTTGTGCGCCCGGAATTTTACCAATTAAGGCCTGATCGATGGAGGCCGTTGGTGTTTGGGGCAGGTCTTTAGAGGAAACTGATTCTACCGCAATACCGAGCTTGGCTTTGCTGGTAGCTACCCCGCTACCCGTTACAACAACTTCGGTAAGCAAACGTGAATCGGAGGCTAAGCTTACGTTTACCTCGGCTTCATTACCGAGTTTAATTTCCTGTGTTACGGTGCCTACAAAGCTGAAAATAAGTGTAGTGCCTTTTGCCGGGACGGAGATGTCGTAAATACCACCTGCATCGGTGGATGCGCCTTTGCTGGTTCCTTTGACGATAACCGATACGCCTGGTAAAGGAGATCCATCTTCTGCCGACGTTACTTTGCCGATTACCCTCCGCTCCTGAGCCCAGGCAGTGGTCCAGAGTGAGCATGCTAACAGCATACTCACTAATAGAGATTTCATCATAAGTTGTTAGTTGTTAAGTTAAGAAAAATGCTACTTTTCCCTAAAGCTACAGAATAATGAAAAAGCAGCATGTGTTTTCATCGAATTTTAATCTGCTAGTTATTAATTCTATTCAACTGAACGATTTCGGAATATTATTTTGCTTATATTGAATTATACGCTTTTTATGTAATGCCTTGAATTACTTACAAATTATCTACTTTATACTATATTGTAGGTATTTGTGCTTATAGGTGGGCATCGGTATTAAAATAATACAAGTATTTGCTGAAACACAGTTTAGCATTGATCAAGCTTAATTCTTACAGAAAAGCATTGTGGAAGCTTAAGCCTAAGTAAAATGGCTTAGTTTGAAGCGGAAAAACGTAGCCATAAAAAAAGAGCGCGGATGCCCGCGCTCTTAACAATTGATGGAGTCGTTCATTTTGGTTTTTCTTCTGCTTTAGGTCTAAGCGTACCTCGTGCAATAAGTTCGGGCTTCGATTTTGGGGTCGAGAAGCGTAGTAACATAGCCGTCGGAAATGATGATTTGGGCGGCCTTGTAATGACTAACTGGTAAGAACGGGTGCCAATAACCAGATTAGAGTAAGCCATCGTAGGGCTTGAGTCCTGTAATATTCCCCAATTGGCAATCGGTTCCTTGGTTAATAGCGTCTCGTCTTCCTCCGATAGAGCCGCTAGGGCCGTATCAGGCTGGAAATGTTTTCCGCTAACACTTTCAATCACCGAAATAACAGCTGGTGGCGTAGGTGGTGCGGGCTGGGTCTGGGCAGTTGCTACTCTTCCGAGAAGCAGCAACGATAATAGGCCAATTAGTTTTTTCATAACGTGAGTATGGAGTGGTTCTACAATAACTAAACCACGCCAAACTCATAACTGTTTCGCACCAACGATCTGACCATTGTCAATTCGCTGTACATACACCAGCACAGCAGTTTGGTCGGCAGTTAGGCCAGCGGGCAACGTGAGCGTTGTATTACCCGATTTTTTGGCTTCGTCAATGCTTTTAAATTCTCGAACAACGTTCATGTTAACTAAGGTGCGCCCACCGTTTTCGCCGTTCTTTACCGTTGTATGGGCTTCTTTCTGGACTAAGGCCACGTTTATGCGGTACGGTCCTGAGGAGGATAAACTGTAAGAGACGTTTACCTGCTTTGCGTCGTGACGAACACTACCATCTACGCCCACAAAGTCAGATGCCGATTGTTTTTGAATCGTTTGGATGGCCTGTTCAATTCGCCCGCGTTGACCGCCAACTACCTGCTGTCGCCCATTGATTACCAATTGAGGGGTATAGGTTTGAGAATTCAGCGATTTGTCGTACTGGCGTTGGCGATCGGTAAATTGTTTGGCACTAAATGGGTCTTGCCAACCCAGGCGATTCCAATAGTCGACATGAAACGACAACCCGTAGACTGTTTGGCCAGAACGGGTCGCCTGCTGGGTTATGTCCTGCAACGCTTTGTCGGCAGGTGGGCAGCTCGAACAACCCTGCGAGGTAAACAATTCCAGCACCACAACAGGCTGGACTACCAGTTTTGTTGGTGTGTCGACAGGTCGTGATGCCGTTATGACGAACGTAGTTAGAAGAATGAGTATGTAGTTCATGATGTGCTGATTTTATAATCCCACGTAATAATCATAGCCTCGCTCGGCCCAGAAATCGCGTGGGCGTTTGTCGGAGAAGAACATCCGACCAATGCGTTTCAGGTTTTTAACGCCGTACTTGACTGGAATAATCAAACGAAGTGGAGCACCATGGGGTGCTGTAATAGGCTGTCCGTTTAATTCATACGCTAATAGCGTTTGCGGATGCATGGCACTTTCTATATCGATGCCCACGTAATAGCCTTTATCGGGGGTTTCCAGACCAATATATTTATAAAAATCGTCTGGATTCTCGGGATTTGGGCCATTGCCACTTTTGGTACCAAGCTTATACTTAGCCAAAAAATCAGACAAGCGGGCTCCTCCCCAGTGCTGCACCTGACTCCAGCCCTCGATGCATTTGAACTCATACACCAGTTCATGTTTGGGCAGCGCTTTAATGGCATCAATAGGTAGCATAAGCGGTTGGCCCGATCCTGATGGATGGTCGATCTGCAATTGCCAGTCATCAGGGATGGGGCTTTTCAGGCCATCGTAGCCGTTGACGCGCGCTTTTTGTGCCGCTTCACTTACCGAAAATGTAGGTACTAAATGCGTATTGCTAAAATAGGTTCTGGCAACTTGTTCGTTGGCTTCCAGTACTTTCCGGAGGGGACGTTTAATGCCCTGAGCACCGGGACTTTTGGTGATCCATTCATAAACACCAACCGGCACGGTACTGGCCAGCGCAAACCAGCCAAACGATTTGATCAATTGCCGACGTTCGACCGATTCGGGAATATTACTTTCTGGAAGCTGAGGTTCTTTAGGCTGACTCATAATAGGGCAGGAGTGGGGCTTGGTACTGGTTCGATCGGATCGGCAGGCTGTGGGTCAATAGGTTGGCTATCTTGTGGCTCCGGCTTATGGGGTGGTTCTGCACCCCGTGGCTTAATTACCTCAAACCCTGTAACCATCGACTGGAAGTTTTGCCAGCCAGCCCGAATTACTTGCCCGATATGAATAAAGAAAAACAATACATAGCCTAGTGTAAGAATGAAGTGTTCTAGTCGGGCAGCTTTATAGCCTCCCAATAAACTCGTCAGCCATGAAAATTGGGTGGGTTTGTAGATGGCAAATCCCGTTAATACCGAACCAACTCCCATGAGCATAATCGAAAAATAGGCAATCTTCTGAGCGCCATTGTATTTGATAAAAGGTGGCTGTGTTTTACGAAGGCCCAAATCATAAAGCGTTACCTGAATCGCTTCCCGAAACGAGTGACGGTTAGGGACCAGATGGCGCCATTCACCCGAAATAAATGTGTAGCTAACATAGCACAGGCCGTTGAGCATGAATAACCACATAAACACCCAGTGCCAGGCCATCCCTTCGGCTAGTCGGCGAGGAACATTGAGGAATTTGTAGAAACCGTCAGGGAAAAACGAGACCAGCGTATAATCGCCAATCTGAATTTTATAAGGATCATAAGCCCAATAAATCAGCAATCCGCTCCAGATCATAACGAACAGAACCGGAAAGTTGATCCAGTGAAACCACCGGATAGCCAAGGGATGCTTGTGAACAATGCGTTTCATGTAGTGAGATTGCTGAGTGTTAAAACGGGGAAGCGTTGTATTTGTGAAATAACGAAGAACTAGGTGTATTAGATTGCCGATTCCGGTTTTGTTTGGGGAATGTTCTTAGTTTAGTACTCAACTACAGGAATTTACATGAAAAATCAGAGCGTATTTTCAGCGGCTGCTTTTAATAACTTACCCGACAGGCGCTCCTTAAAATTAGGATTAATGTATTCAAATTTAATAATGCCCTGTTGGTTGAGCAGAAAAACGGCCGGTACAGGCAGTAGCTTTTCGGTGTTTTTGCCATTGCTGCCTTTCTCAAGTGTTGCATCGTAGGCGGCAGGGGCTTTAAAGGCCAGCCCAAACGCTTTGGCCACGGTTAGGTCCGCATCGGAGAGAAGCGTGTACTTGAGTTGATTCTTGTCGAGAGTATTCTTTAGGTTTTCGGGACTATCGGTGCTGATGGCAATGAGTTGATAGCCCATTTTTTCCAGATCAGGTTCAAGCGTACGAAGTTCGGCTAATTGACGGCTGCAATAAGGACACCAGCCGCCCCGGTAAAACACCAGAATGGTTGGTTTTTCCGCAACTTTATTGAGTAATGAAATCGGGTTACCATCAAGCGATCTTGGATGAGTATCTGGAATGGTTTCCCCAATTAACAGAGGGCTGATATCTTCCGGCTTTTGTGGAATATCGATGCTCGTGGTAAACGCAAATAACAACGAAATCAGGCTGATGGAAAGAATACGGTTCATGATAGTTGTACGATTGATAGCTGACACAAAACTGAGGTCTTTTTTGTCGCCTTACCATAGCCGTACTGCCCATTCTGTTATCAATCCTTCCCGAAAGCCGTAAGTACTTCTTTAAATTCCGATGGTGGATAGCCTGTTTGCTTCTTGAAAAAACGGCTGAAGTGCGACACCTCCTCAAAGCCTAAAGCAAACGCCACTTCTTTAGTTGATTGATCAGTATATAAAAGTAATCTCCTGGCTTCCAGTATAATGCGGGCGTGGATAACCTGAAGTGGGCTCCGGTGGTTGTAGAGTGCAAACAGATTAGAAAGGGTTTTGGGCGATTTGTTTAGTAGGTTGGCATATTCGCTTACAGTATGGAGTTTTCGATAATTGATTTCGACCAATAAATTAAATCGTCGGACAAGGTCGAGATCTTTTTCGGTTAAGGCTCTATCAATGTGTTGATCTTTGGCTAAGCGAGTTAGTTTGATAATTAGACGCTTAAGTAGCATACGTAACATCTCTCCCTGAATGGTATCGTGCGTCGAGAATTCATCGTAAAAGACCGTCAGCAATGCTTCGAACTTACGTTGCTCCAACGTATCTATATCTAGAAAAAGGGGAGTTTTTGTGCCATAAAACAACAAGCCAGTGCAGGAAACTTCCTGGTCATGATCGACTATACAGTAAAATTCCCGGTCAAATTGCCAGGCCACAATCATTTCGGGTCGCTCAAACGAAAAAGACTGATTAAAAACGAGAGGTACGATTGATTGATTCGGAAACAGATAGGTACTGTTGTCAATGATAATCGACTGGTCGGGGCCTGTGTTCCAGGCCATTGTCAACAGTCTGCTATAATTCGCCTGCGCAAATTGACGTTCGAAATTTGGTTCATGGCAAGTTAAATTCAGAACCCCCTCGGTTTTAGGATCACAATAAGAGTAGCGCATATAGAGGTGTATCGGTATGGCCCGACTATTTTTTTGCCATGAATAATAATCGTTTACTAATTGGTCTTTAGAGGCAAATTGCCTTTGTCTGTTTTTGAAAAGCTTTTACTGGCTTATAGTAAGCAGCTTATCTGCCGGACAATATAGCACTATCGGTATTCGGATAGGGTAACCCTTGACAGCAAGATTTTTCGGCGATAGGCATAAAATCCTAACTTGCTGAAAAACTCATTATGTCTCTCCAAACCCTCGATACTGGCCTTTTTAAACTTGATGGTGGCGCGATGTTCGGCGTTGTTCCGAAACCGCTCTGGCAAAGACTCAACCCAGCCGATGAGCAAAATCGTTGTACCTGGGCTATGCGATGTCTATTATATGAACAGAACAACCGGCTCTTGTTAGTCGATACAGGCATTGGTAATAAACAGGACCCTAAATTCTTTGGGCACTATGATCTGCATGGCGATGCCAGTTTGCTCGACTCTATTCATAAAGCAGGTTATTCAGAAGCCGACATTACCGATGTGCTTCTAACCCACCTGCACTTCGACCACGTGGGAGGAGCGGTCCGGCGGGATGGAGAACAGTTAATGCCCGTTTTTCAGAACGCAGTTTACTGGACACATCCCGCGCATTGGCAATGGGCAACCAACCCGAATCCGCGCGAAAAAGCGTCGTTTCTTCGCGAAAATATTATGCCTTTGCAGGAAAGCGGACAATTGACTTTTCTGGAAGAAAATCCATTCCCGTTTACGGATATCGATCTGCATTATGTAGATGGGCATACGGAGAAAATGGCTTTACCGCTGTTTCGGATCAATGGTCGGACCGTTGCTTACATGGCCGATTTGATTCCCTCGTCGGCCCATATTCCATTGCCGTACGTTATGAGTTACGATGTTCGCCCGCTGCTGACGATGGATGAAAAAACACAATTGCTTCAGCAGGCAGCCCAGGAAAACTGGATTCTGGTTTTTGAGCACGACCCTACAATTGAAGCGACCACCGTTGAGTTAACAGAACGAGGGGCTCGAATCAAAGAGAGCGGAAAATTAAAGGAATTGTTGTAGCGCGGGTGGAAACCCGCGCTACAATAGCTACAAAATCAATGAGCTTAGACGTATGAAAATTGGTTTGGTATTATCGGGTGGGGGAGCACGTGGAATTGCACATTTGGGTGTTATAAAAGCGTTGCAGGAAATGGGTATTAGGTTCGACCAGATTGTTGGAACCAGTGCCGGGGCCATTGTTGGCGCACTGATTTCGCAGGGCTACACGCCCGACGAAAGTCTGAAAATTATTGAATCGTCATCGTTTATGCGCCATCTGCGCCCAGCCTGGAATCGAATGGGGCTCTTACGGATCGATACGGCTAGTGAACTCTATAAAAAATATATCCCACACGATTCTTTTGAGGGATTAAAGATTCCATTGCATGTTGTGGCCGTTGATCTGAATGCAGGGGAACAGGTGGTATTCGAACAGGGCGAGCTTATTCGGCCCATTTTGGCGTCGTGTTGCCTGCCGGGGATCTTTGAGCCACTCCTTATTAATAAGCGTCAGTTTGTAGATGGGGGTGTTCTGAATAATTTGCCCGTTGAGGTAATTGAAGATAAAGTAGACTTCCTGATTGGCTCACATTGCAATCCGTTTGGCATGACCAAACCCATACGCTCCATGCGCGGGGTAATTGAACGAAGTATCATTCTGGCCGTTCAGACAAAAACAAGAGCTAAATTTTCTCGTTGCGATGTGCTTCTGGAGCCTGCTGAGCTGGCAAACTATAGTCCTGCTGATGTTCGAAAAGCACGCGAATTGTTTCGTATAGGCTATCAATACACCCGATCGATGGCCGCTGATATTGAAAAATCCCTTTATCGGTCAACGACAGAGCACTCCTAATCCTGTATTCACATTCCTTACTAGGTCTTATAACAACAAAATGCCGGAGGCTCCTCCGGCATTTTGTTGTTATAAAACTCGATACCGCATAAACCGGCTCTAATTGTCAACCTAGACCTATTTCGTCCATTCTGGATAGGTTCTGCTAGTCAGATGTAGTGGTTATTTACTAGTCGACAGATTAATGCGAGATTAAATTTAACTAAATGGAACCACTATAGTTCGCCACAAACGGCAAACATCTTACCAAATAAGCCCAGAGAATTTATAGATAAACGAAAATGATTACTTACCTAAAGGTAAATAAGGAAATGTGGCTTAGAATCAGCTATATACTGTAGTAAGTATTACTCGTCATTATTGCTTGTAGGTAATTAAACGTGTTTTTTAAAATTAAGTATATTCTGCAATTATAATTAAAGAATGAAAAAATTGTATTCGGAATAATATTCTAAATAGTGACTTAAAAGCGAATTTATGTTGGTTAAATAGTATGAATGAAAAAATATTTGTATTGAATATTTTTGATACTACTTTTGCGTGTAGTTACATTTTACTTGGCCTAACTAAAAACGTAAATGAGTAGAATTCTATTAGTGAGTTTTCTGTTGGTAAGCTCAATCTGGTCCACAGCGTGGGCGCAGGAACGCAGAATCGTTGGCAAGGTGACGTCAGCGGAAGATGGTTCGCCCTTGCCGGGTGTTTCGGTCGTTGTTAAAGGGACGACCAAAGGGGCAAACACCGATGCAGGTGGGGTTTATAGTATCTCGGTACCTAGTGCGAAAGGCACTATTCTGGTATTTAGCTTCGTGGGGGTTACAACCCAGGAAATCAAAGTCGGAGGAGAGTCGGAAGTGAATGTGAGCTTAGTATCAGACTCTCGTCAACTTTCCGAAGTTGTTGTAACGGGGGTTGGGGTAGCTACCTCAAAAGCTAAGTTGGGTATTGCGGTAGAATCGGTTTCGTCAAAAGACCTTCCGCCAGCGCCAACGGCTTCTATCGACCAGGCTCTTGTTGGTAAGATCGCTGGGGCACAGATCGTAAGTGCCAACGGTACACCGGGTTCAAAAGCAAACATTCTGCTTCGTGGTATTAACACTATTAACCGTGGTACGGCCCCTATTATTCTGATGGATGGCGTTCAGGTGGGTTCTACCGATTTGAACAGCCTTGATTTGAATACGATTGACCGCGTTGAGGTTATTCAGGGTGCCGCTGCTGGTACACTGTATGGTGCTCAGGGCGCCAATGGGGTAATTCAGTTATTCAGCAAAAAAGGTAAAGACGGCCCCGCTCGCATTAGTTTCAGTAACTCGTACGCGACCAACTCGTACATCAATGCGGGTGGTGTTGCGCAGGCCGACAAACACGCCTTCGTAACCGATGCCAGCAATAATGTTATTGGCGTATCGGGTAAGCCACTCACCTTCGATCAGGCGACCAGTACCTGGAGTGAAAACGTTCAATATAATGCACTGGACGTGAACAGCACGGCCAGCAAAGCATACGATCAGAACCTGAAGTTCTACGATTATTACAAAATGTTTTTCCGCGCATCTGAAACGATCAACAATTCGATCAACATCTCGGGCGGAAGCACAAAAGCAGATTATAGCATTACGGCTTCTAATAGCTACCAAACTACGATCCTGAAAAACAATGGTGCGTATGATCGGAGTAACCTGGTAAGCAATATCGGGATGACGCTGGCTAAGAACCTGACGCTACGTAGCATTAGCCAGTTAGTCTATACCAAAAATACGATCAACACCTATGACCGGGCCGTATGGTACGACATTAACAACACTCGTCCATTCAATAACTACGATTATGTAGATCCAGATGGAAATTATGCCGCCTATTATGGTAGCGCTTCGGGTGTAAACGGCTATAATCCTAATTATCGCCTACAGTATCGGAACCACAAGGATAACAAAATAGACGTTATTCAGAGCATTGAATTGGACTATAAGCCCATCAAATACCTGGATTTGAATGCCCGTTATGGCTTGAACTACACGCAGGAGACGGATCGGTATTCGTATGCTAACCAGACCTTGAACCGGAACATCATTGCGAACGGAGCGGGTTATGCTACCTCACTGAATGCCAGCGATGCCAAAGGGGAAATATCTAACTACGAATACAAAACGACGTTCCAGAATTTCCTGGCTAGTGCATTTATTAAGACCGATTTCCAGGAAGACTTCAAACTGAATGTGCCAATCCGGACTTCAACGCAGGTTTCATTCGACTATCGGAAAAACAACTTTACCGAGTTTGATGCTTATGGCCTTGGTGTACCTACCTACACTCCGTATACCGCTGCGCAGGGAAGCACGTACCGGATTCTCGCCGATAACACGACACCGTTTGTAACCTATGGATACCTGATCAACCAGCATATTGAATACGGTGAACTGTTGGGGGTTACCGGTGGTTTCCGGTCCGATTATTCATCCGCTTTTGGTCGTGGTTCAACGCCATTTACGTTCCCGCATGCGGATGGTTATGTTCGTCCTTCGTCGCTTTCGTTCTGGCAGAATAGTGCATTGGGTACCTATGTACCTGAGTTTAAACTGCGTGCTGCTTATGGTGAGGCCGGTATTCAGCCTAAGCCATTCGACCGTTATGTAACGCTGGGTACCCGTACGTTTGGTACCAACAACGTATTCTATAACACCGTAACACAAAGCAACCCAGATTTAGGCGTAGAGGTATCCAAAGAAATGGAAATTGGAACGGACTTCTCAGTTAAAGGTGGAAACGGTGACTGGCTAAAGAAACTGAACTTCTCGTTCAGCTACTGGAAGCGCTCTACGGATAACGCTATCTTCAACGTAAACTCGGCTCCAACGAGTGGTATCGGTACGGTTAAAGACAATGCCTTCTCGCTGTCGTCGAATGGAACCCAATTCTCGTTGAATGCTACCGTATATCGTGGTAAGAGCTTCACCTGGAACTTGACGACCAACTTCGGCCATCAGTCATCTCAGATCGATGCTGTAAAAGGGAATCAGCAGATTGTCGTAACGTCAAGTGCGGGGAGTACTAACTACGTTCTGAAAGCAGGACAGAAAATTGGTCAGTTGTTTGGTTTTGTCGCTATTCACAGCCTCGACCAAATTCTGCCCGACGGTACCGCTGCTATTGCCGAAAGTGCAAAAGCGAATTACGAAGTGGCCAGTAACGGATTTGTGGTGAACAAAACGACCAAACAGCCTCTCTTCAGCTCGGGTCAATACAGCTTTGGTGATCCAAACCCAACGTTTGTTTCATCGTTCATCAATGATGTTTCGTTCCGTGACATCGTAACCTTGAATTTTCAGTTCGACTGGACATCAGGCAGCCACTTGTATAACCAAACCAAAGAATGGATGTACCGCGATGGTATCCACAAAGACTACGTGAACCCAATCACCATTAATGGCGCAACGGGTGCGTGGACCGCTTTCTATCGGGGTGTTTATCAGGCTGGAGCTAACAATGGTACGAAAGATTACTTCTACGAAGATGCTTCTTTTGTTCGCCTGCGTAACGTCGCTCTGGGTATTGAGTTAACGAAGCTGATCAAGTTGCCAATGAACCGCCTGCAAGTTGTGTTTAGTGGTCGTAACCTGCTGACATTTACGAAGTACACAGGTTTTGATCCTGAGATCAATTCAGGTCAAACGACGGGCTCGAATTTAGCGAGTGGCGGTGGTGAAAACTCTGCATGGGACCGGGGTACAGATCATAACACAACCCCGAACAACCGGTCCTATCAGATATCTCTCAACTTTGGTTTCTAATTTTTTACCAGCAAGAACAACTTCATGAAACGATATATAATAAGAACAACAGTTCTGTCCTTCGCTCTGGTTAGTTTACTGGGAGCCTGTAAGGAACAACTGGATGTCAAAAATCCGAACCAACCCACTCCAGCCAGCGCGTCTACAGAAACCGGAGTCATTGCACTGGCTCAGGGTAGTGTTTACATCAATGGATTCCGGGATGGTATCAAATACAGTGACGGTATCCCAGGTTACTTCTGGACCGGTGCGGTTGGATTCCATGAACTAATGGCCGACGTAGTGGGTGAAGAAGCCGCTAACGTATACGGTAACCAGATTGGTATGCCCGACGCCGTTACCCTGGATGATGGTACAAAAGTGCTTAACCCCAGCGCGATTAATACCCAAATTGCCCTGATTCGTACGATCAACACGAATGCCAATGCGGGAGCCAACCCCTTGTTCTACGAGTGGGGATATATGTACAATCTGAACAATTCGATGAATAACGTAATCGATATTACGAATTCAACAACGTTCTCGAATGATGCTTCGGGTGCTAAAAAGAATACGATTTTGGCCTGGGCTTACTGGTGGAAAGGGTTTGCCTATTCGCGGATTGGCTCGATGTATTATGCAGGTATCATCAATGACAAAACGGGTGCTACCAACGGAAACTATGTAGCCAAAGAAAAGATCATTGACGAAGCAACGAAGAACCTCGATAAGGCAGCCGCATTACTGACCACCATTGGCACCGATGCGAACTACACGCCGACACTTACCGCGTTGATTCCAACGTTCAATCAGGTGGGCAAAGGTCTTCCGCCAACAACCGATATGTGGAAACGGAGCATCAACACGCTCAAAGCCCGTAATATTCTGGTAAACACCACGACTGCCGCTATGACGGCCGCTCAGTGGGGACAAATTCTGACCCTGACCAACGATGGTGTAAAATCGACGGATAATATCTTCACCGGTCGCTCGACCGACAACGCTGATTTCATTTCTGCCGTAAACGGTAGCATGGCCGCCAAATCGACGGGTACACCGGGTACGGTTACCTATAAAATTAGCGAGCGTCTGATCCAGGATTTCCCGACAGGCGACAAACGGTTGACGAATAACTTTACCCAACTGGCGGCTCCTGCACTGTTCAACTCCGACCGAGGTAACTCGTTTAACACCCGTTGGCAGTTAGTGAGTGGTGGTAAAGGTCAGTCAGGTGTGGTTGTATTGAGCAACCTGAACGTGGGCGCTTATGAGCTAACCCTTGCCAGCACGTATGAAGAAAACGAATTGATGAAAGCCGAAGCCAAAATTTATACCGGCGATATTGCTGGTGGATTGGCCTCAATTGATGCGGTTCGTACATTCCAGGGGGCAGGTCTGGCTACCCTGAGCGGACTGGATCTGGCTGCGGCTAAAGAAGAACTTCGCAAAGAGCGTCGGGTGGGTCTGGTTTTCCGTGGCTTGTCGTTCTACGATGCCCGTCGTTGGGAAGTAATTACCAAAGGTCGGACAGGGGCTGTTGTTGTTGATAAAGCGGGTAAGGTTAGCACCAATGCTACGATCACCTACAACTTCCTCGATTATTGGGATGTCCCCGATAACGAATTAGCCTACAATCCTGCGGCCTCGGGTAGTGCTCCGGTAAAGAATCCAAAGTGAGTAAATAGAGAAAAGTGCTAGCGTCCAAGGCTCCCTGCTTTTAGCGGGGAGCCTTTTTTTAGTGTAAAGGCTTGACTGTTAAATGGCTTGATTGAATTTGTGATACACCATGCATCGGATAGCGAACAACTAGCGTATAGGCAAAGGGAAATAATTTGCTGAAAAGTCAGAACAAGGGCTTATTTCGATTGCATTACGCTGGAGAACCATTGAAAAAAGAACCCCAAAGGCAGGATTCGCCAATCAGTGGATTTATACGATGTGGATATATTTTTCGTTTGAAAAAATAGTAGTTTGCAACAGCTAATCAGTATCTTGTTTTCCCGTTAAGATTGTCTCAACCTTAAATGCTTTTACTTGGAGTATAACCTATACATGAGAAAATTTTATAGTATTCTCTGGTCAGCTCTCCTGATTATGTTGCCGGGCTATCTGTTGGCTCAAGGGCAGCGTATAACCGGTAGAGTTACATCTGCCCAGGATGGGCAGACCTTACCGGGCGTAAACATTGTTGTAAAGGGGACAACAAACGGGGTTAGTACCGACGCAAATGGGAATTATAGCATCGTTGTACCTACTGGCAACGCTACGCTGGTACTTACCTCCATTGGGCTTAACACGCAGGAAGTAGCGGTAGGCAACCGTTCTGTTGTGAACGTTGTCATGCAGGAAGCCCTGAATGAATTGAGTCAAGTTGTTGTAACCGGTTATAACACAACTCAACGCAAAGACATTACCGGCTCAATCACCTCTATTTCTCCTGAAAAGTTTAAGGATATTCCCGTTATGAGTTTCGATCAGGCGCTACAGGGACAGGCGGCTGGCGTACAGGTTACACAATCGTCGGGTACACCCGGTGGCGGAATTTCGGTGCGGGTTCGAGGAAACACCTCCATCTCGGCTTCTAACCGACCTTTATACATTGTTGATGGGGTGCAGGTGCAAAATGGTTCATTAACGACTGGCTACGGTGGACAGAATGATAACGCATTAGCACTCCTTAACCCAAACGATATTGAATCCATTCAGGTGCTGAAGGATGCTTCGGCAAAAGCTATTTATGGGTCACGGGCTGCCAATGGTGTTGTATTGATTACTACGAAACGCGGGAAGGCCAATCAAAAAACAACTATCACGGCCGATGTACAGCGAGGTCTGACCGAGATTGTTAAGCGTCCCAGCTTACTAAATTCGACCCAGTTGCTTGAATTACAGCGTGAAGCCGTCATCAATGCCGGACAAGACCCCGATAAGCTAGGGTTGATTAAAGGGGTGACCGATGGGGTCAATACAAACTGGCTGGATATGATATTGCGGAAAGGCGTCTATCAGCAATACCAGGTATCGGCGCAGGGTGGTAATGAGCGTACTCGCTTTTATGTAAGTGGTAATTATCGGGATGAAGAAGGGGTATTATTAAACAACCGCTTTACCCGGCTGAGTGGGACGATGACTCTTGACCATAACGCTACGGCGAAACTGTCATTTGGAACTAACATTACGGTATCAAGAGCACTAAACAAACGTGTTTTAGGCGATAACGCCCTGAATGGTGTGTATTCGGGCGCTACCCGTAGCTTACCGTACTACTCACCTTACAATGAACAAGGATTATTGTACGGTCCCACCGATGCAAACTATCCGGGCTTCCCAAACTTTAACCCCGTAGCCGAAGCGGTGTTACCCCGGCAAAATGTATTGACCACCAAAATGCTAGGTGGAGCCTATGTGCAATATGAGTTTTTGCCCAACCTGCGATTCCGGTCTAAAGCAAGCATTGATTACAACAGTGTAATCGAAGATATCTATGACCCTACCGGCACTGCTGTTGGGGGCTATGATACCAGTGTGGGCCAGCAAGGCTATGGTGAGTACAACACAAGTCTGGCGGCTACCTTTACAAGCACCAACACATTAACGTATAACACGCTGATCAACGAAAAGCATCGGATTAGTGCATTGGGTGGCGTAGAAATAATCAAGCGGACGAATAGAAGCGGATCAACAATCGGGAAGTATTTCCCAAGTAATGATTTTACCTATATCACGTCGGCAGGGGTTGTCAACGCGGGTAGCTCTGCTTTGGTATATAGTGGCCTGTTTTCTGGCTTTGGTGAGGTGAAATACGATTACAAAGAGAAATATTTAGTAACCGCAACGGGGCGATATGATGGTTCGTCGCGATTCGGTCCTAACCGGCAGTTTGGTTTTTTTCCATCGGGCTCGGTAGCCTGGCGGATTTCAGAAGAAGAATTTCTGTCGAATACCAGCTTCCTGAACGACCTGAAACTGCGGGCTAGTTACGGGTTTACAGGTAATGAACAAATTGGCAACTTTTTATTCCTGGGAACCTGGGCGGCTACAACCTACAGTGGTTCGTCAGGTTTAGGACCATCTACGCTGGCCAACCCCAATCTACAGTGGGAGCGAACCCGTGAAGCAAACCTAGGTATCGATGCCTCGTTCTTTAACGGTCGATTAAGTACGACAATCGATGTATACGATAACTTAACCGATAAGCTTTTATTCAATCAGCCGATTCCGCTAACCTCTGGATTTGGCGCTGTTCAAGGCAACATTGGTAAAATTTCGAACCGGGGGATTGAGTTGACCATTAACACGGTCAATATAAACAGTAATGGTCTTCGCTGGAGTACAGACCTGAATTTATCCCGTAATGAAAACAAAGTCCTTGAATTAGCGACAACTGAGCCGATTTATGCAGGCTATCAGGCTAGTGGAGCTACGGCAACCAATGTGGTTTTACCTGGCCAGCCATTGGGTACATTCTGGGGATTGAAATTCCTGGGCGTTGACCCCGCTACGGGTAATGCGATTTATGATGATAAGAATGGAGATGGCCGTATCACCCCCGACGATGCGCAGGTAATCGGTAATGCCCAACCAAAACTCTTCGGCGGATTTACGAACCGACTGTCCTACAAAGGCTTCGATCTGAGCATTTTCTTTCAGTTTTCGTATGGCAACCATGTAATGAACCTGACGAAGCAAACCTCGGTCAATACGGGTGCGTCACTCAATTTCAACCAAAGTACGGATGCCTTGAAACGCTGGCAGAAAGAAGGTGATATTACAAGCGTACCCCGTTATATCTATGAAAATACGTATAATAACTACCTGAGCAGCCGATTTGTGGAAGATGGCTCGTATGTCCGACTGAAAAATATTACACTTGGCTACAATGTCCCTAAAAAATGGGTAAGTAAGGTAAAACTCTCGGGCATTCGGGTTTTTGCATCGGCTTCCAATATCTGGACTTACACGAAATATTCTGGCCCAGATCCAGAGTTAAGTACCCTGGATGGATCGACAACGGCCCAGGGAATTGATTTTAATACCTTACCACAAGTGAAAAACACGATGGTAGGTCTAACTGCAACGTTTTAATGAGTCCCCTTTCGAACGATTGCTTCGGAAGCACTCCTATCTTAGCCAACATGAAGTCTTATATAACCTACTTCATACTTGTTCTTACAGTACTGACCTCCTGTACTGATGTGTTGGAGCCTACACCCTATGATATTCGTGTCGATGACTTGACATTGAAGACGGCGGGCGACGTTCCCTTAGTTCGAATCGGCTTATATAGCGCGTTTCGGGGTATGACTTCGTCGGTTGTTATTGCAGGCGATTTTACCGCCGATAACATTAAACATAATGGTACGTTTACGTCTTATCAGGAATTCGGGACGAAACAGATTACCTCGACTAACTCCGACGTTGCTACGTTCTGGGCGGGTGTATACCAAACCAATTATGTTGCCAATTTTATTCTGGAGCGTTTGCCTAATGTAACCGGTATAACATCGGATAGCCGAAAAGCCTTAACGGCAGAGGCTCGTTTTCTGCGTGGACTGGCTAACTTTTATGGCGTTTATACCTTTGGAGATATTCCGCTGGTAACCACCACCGATCAGGCAACAAACCGAAACATTGCCCGGTCACCTAAAGCAACTGTTTTAGCGGCTGTTCTGGCCGATTATACGGCTGCCCTGGCTGATTTGCCGGATGATTCATCGACAGGAGCTGCTTATCTATCAAAACGAGTCGTTCAGGCTGCGTTGGCTCGCTATTACCTCTATCAAAAAAACTGGGCACAGGCAGAGAGCTACGCGACACTTCTGATCAGTTCAGGTAAGTTTACGTTAGTGCCTGACTATACCAGTATTGTCAATGTGAATTTTACTGCCGAGTCGATCTTTGAAGTTGGTTACACACAGAACGACGATCCAGGTACATTGAACACGCTGTTTGTCAGCCGTCGGGAAGTTATTCCATCCGACCAGGTCGTTATTGCACTTAACTCAACTGAATCGGGTACCCGTGTTGCTACCATTGCCTTCGATGTGACAAAGCAGCAAGGGAATGACAATGGCTGGACGGTGAAAAAGTATGGGACTGCTATTGAAGGTAATGCTAATATCGTTGTGTTCCGCCTGGCTGAAATGTACTTGATTCGAGCGGAAGCGCGGGCACAACAAGGCAAATTGACCGGTACATCTGGAGCTATTGCCGACTTGACTGTGCTACGTACGAGGGCGAAGGGTGTTGCGGTAACGGCTGCGGCACAGGCTGATGTACTCCTGGCTGTTGAACGTGAACGTTGGTATGAATTGGCGTTTGAAGGGCACCGTTGGTATGATTTAGTACGGACAGGTCGGGCACAGGCCGTGATGTCGGCGTTTTCACCCAACTGGAATAGTCGTTATGAAGTATGGCCAATTCCTCAATCAGAAATTTTACGTAACCCAGCCTTACAGGGTGCTCAAAATCCAGGGTATTAATTCGTAACGTGTTTTACTAATTATGAGATACTATAAACTAAGCGGGTTGATTGGAATGGTTGTGCTTCTTGGCATAGCCCTGCTCGCCTGTGAGAAGAGTGACATCGACCGTACATTCGAAGGGCCCTATTTTGTGCGTTTTACGGATACGACACTAACCTATAAGGAAAGTTATAGCAAGCCCATTGCAATTGAGGTGCATAATGTTGGCCCCATACTAGACCAGCCCATTACAATCTCCTACACGATTAACGGCACGGCACGAGAAGGCAAGGAATATACCATTGTGGGCACCAAAGGCACTGTTGTGATACCTGCCAAGTCGAGCAAAGGCAATATTATGGTGCAGTTGATCAACAATGCGAATAATATTCTGGAATCGACTTCGCTGACCTTTGTGTTGACAGGTGTTCAGCCAAACACATTGCAAGTTGGTTTTGGCAAGGAGAATATCATCGGAAAAGCGTTAACGCTGACTATTCAGGACGACTGTCTGCTGGGCGGGTCTTATACGGGTAGTGGCCGTGTCGGAACAAAGACTTATGCTGTGTCTGATATTGGCATTACCAGTACTGATTGTAAGCAATATTTATTAAGTAACTGGAATGTTGGTCTAATCAACTTTGTGGTTGTAGGAAATAGCACCTTGTTTGGATTTAATGCCGAGCATCCGACACTCTCCTTTATCGACAATGGCGATAATTCACTTACCGTACCATCGCAAGCTAACGCTTCACTTGGAACCAACGGGGCCCTTAGTGGGACAGGGGCCTGGAACCCCCGTACCCGCCAGATTACGCTAAATCTTCAGGCTAAAGTTCGTATTGCCATGATTCGAGACACGGTGACAACCTATCGGGATACAACGCTTTTATTTACCCAGACCTACACGCCACAATAGCCACATTAACTTGTTAATCCCATGCGACAGTTTATACGTTTATTGCTAATTCCAGGTGTTGTTGGATGGCTATTGGGGGGATGTTCTGAGAAAATAGAACCCAAGCCGCTTACTTATTCGCAATTGCTGACAGGTACTACCAGTAAATCTTGGAAGATGGTATCAGCTCAGATTATTGATGATGGAGCTGCAGGAAATATTATTTCTACTGCTCAACTCAACGATTGTAGTACGGATGATGTGCTTACATTCTATGCAGATGCTGAGCATAAATTTGAGGTTACACAAGGTACAAACATATGCTATCCCAGTGAGCCTAATCTTTACGTAACTGATACCTGGACGCTCGTGAATGCCAATGCTACGTTGCAATTTTATATTCCAATCTTGAATGGCGTATATCCGTGGACTATCAAGAATTTGACAGCAAGTACGTTAACTGTCGAGTATTATTTTACGGATATTAACGCCAGTTATCGCTTTACGTTTAATCCGACGACTACCAAATAAGCGTATGTTCCGACATTTACTCTGCGTTTTATTTTGCGCTCTTTTAACTCAGACGCTGTACGCGCAAACGCCTATTAAACGGGCTGAGCAGTGTGCTACTATGGAAATGGATAGCCTATTGCGGGTTAAATATCCTCAATTGGGAACGCTGAATCAATTTGAGCAGGCATTGCAGCAAAAAATGCTTGAGTTCAAAAAGCAACTGGCCAATGGCCGGGCTCCGGCGGCTACAGTTATTACCATTCCGGTTATTGTTCACGTTGTGCACAATGGCGAAACGGTTGGTTCGGGTCGTAATATCAGCCTTGCTCAGGTGCAATCGCAACTGGCTGTGTTGAATGAAGATTATCGCCGGAAAGCGGGTACACGCGGGTTCAACGACAACCCGGTTGGGGCCGATATTGAGATTGAATTCTGTCCGGCGGTAGTTAATCCACAAGGCCAGACTATGGCAGAGCCGGGTATTGATCGATACAATGGAAACCGGGCTAGCTGGACCAAGGATGACATCGATGGCGTATTGAAACCCAGCACCTACTGGAATCCCGATAAATATTACAACATCTGGGTTTGTGATATTAACGATCCATCCATAAATGGGCAATTGCTAGGTTATGCCCAATTCCCAACTCAATCGGGGCTGCCGGGTATTCCATCTGATGGTCCAGCTAGTACGGATGGGGTTGTGATCTACTACAAAGCCTTTGGGAGTTCGGAAAAGGGTAATTTCCCGGTTCTTCAGTCTCCATTCAATCTGGGACGGACACTAAGCCACGAAACAGGTCACTGGCTGGGGCTTCGTCATATTTGGGGCGATACCAACTGTGGCGATGATTTTTGTGCCGACACGCCCCCTCAGGCTTCGGCCAGTAGTGGTTGCCAGGTTGGGCGGGTTAGTTGTGGCGCTACGAACATGGTGCAGAATTACATGGATTATTCGAACGATGCCTGTTTCAACATCTTCACCCTCAATCAAAAAGATCGTATCCGGGCGGTTATGGCCATTAGCCCTCGTCGCCTAAGTCTGTTATCATCCAATGTTTGTGGAACGCAGGTGGCTACTAAACCCACATCGAACTTCCGGGTCGATAATCAACAGGTGTTGTTAGGAGGAGCTGTGAAATTCACTGACTTGTCAGACGGATTTCCTACTAGTTGGAGCTGGACATTTGAGGGAGGGACACCTGCAACTTCGACCGATCAAAACCCAACAGTTACGTATACACAGCCGGGTAAATTCAAAGTAACCTTGGTCACATCAAATGCGCTTGGGACCTCAGACCCATTGGTTCGTACTGAATACATTGAAGTGCTGAACTCGGGACTTTGTACCGACATAACCAACTTCAATGGCACGCCTACCGTGTTGCGGGAAACCAACGGGACTGGCTACGTATCGGGTCAGAATAGCCATAAAAGTCAGGCTGTTTCCGAGTTTTTTGCCAATAAGCTGAGTTACACGAATCTGGCAGGAGCAACGCTCAAATTCGGAGTTGCCAAAGCTGCGAAAGGGACATCGACAGAATCTATTGTAACGGTAACTGTCTGGAACGGACGCGGTTTTCAGGGTGGTCCTGGCGCTATTCTAGGACAAAAGGATGTTCCATTAAAAGATATTCTGGCCGATGTGGCTGCTAACCGAGCTACGTCGGTTACGTTCGATAAGAACGTTCCGGTTGGAGGCTTGCCTTTCCATATAGGTATTTTAATTCCCTACGCATCGGGCGATACCGTTGCACTGGTTACTACCGCCAACGGGCAATCGCTTGATGCCACTTCCTGGCGGCAAAATAGTCAGGGGAACTGGCTCCGTTATGCCGATAGTCTGGGTTTGAACGTAGCCCATAATATTTCCGGTCGTGTTGGACAGAAACTATCGGTACAGGTTGCAACCTCGTCTATATTTATCAATCCAGGCCAAACCGTAACCCTAAATGCCCGTGGAGCCAGTATTTTCACCTGGACCGGCACGGGTCTCAATTCGACGTTGGGCGCACAAGTCGTAGCCTCTCCAACCCAAACCACTTCCTATACCGTAACAGGTTCGGGAACGGATTTGTGTAGCACATCGGCGGTAATCACGGTCAATGTTCGAACGGGCACCGTAACCGCTACAACACCGCTTGCGGAACAAGCTTTGCAGGTAAACCCCAACCCCAGCGATGGGCAAATGAATATCTCGTTCAGCAGTGCGTTACGGGGAGCGTTAGTATTAGGTATTCGTACGGTAACAGGTTCGGAACTAGTGCGGCAAAACCACCAGAAAACCACCGACACCTTCGAGCAAACCCTCGACCTCAGAACCGCACCACCCGGCGTGTATTTTGTGGAGATCAGTATAGGGGAACAGGTGTTTCGAAAACGGGTGGTGAAGCAATAGGGTGAATCACGATAATCAATAATACAGGCAAAGGGTTAGGTAAAACGAGCAGTGGATGCTAGTTTGTCTAACCCTTTGTTTGCTATGAATGCCTTGTGATGACTACTTCAGTAGCTGGCCAGAGGTAGTACCGATGTGAATGCCACGATGTGTTGATGTATGTTCCTTCTACTTCTGTGGCTTATTAGATTACTCCCTTTTTTTACAAAAATTTTGTTTGGCTTATTGTCCAGTATAAAATAACAAGTTCATACGGATTGATCTTAGTACTCGTCCAATTTAGTTTCTATAGATTCTTTGGATTCTATCGTCTTTGATTGTCAGTATAATAGTTTGATTATCAGTGTAATGGGAACAAAAAAATCTATAGAATCCCCTAGGATCTATTTTGCCAAAGCATTAGTTACCAGCGGCCTGCTCCGAGGCATCCAGCCGGGCCATCTCCAGGTCTAATCGCCGTTCTGCTGTGCGTAGTACTTCATCACTGAAGCGATTTTCTCGGGCCAGCTCCACTAGCAAGGCTTGTTGAAACTCGCCCAGGGTTCGCTCCGCCAACCGCATCTCACCCACTAAAGTGCGTTCTTCGTCAGGTTTTGAGCCCGATTTGCTTTCATGGAGCGTAGCACCAAGTTCCTTGACTAAAAGTTGATACCGCCGGGCCAGGGTTTGTTTCAAGGAGCCAGACAAAACCATCGGAAAGTCATTTTCCAAATACCTTAGTGCCCGGCTGGCTAGCAGTAATTCCAGCGCCTGATCTTCACGCGCCTGGTCATTATGAGATTTCATCCCCAGCAACCGAATCAGGAGGGGTAAAGTCAATCCCTGAAGTACCAGCGTAGATAGGATTATTACAAAAGCTAAAAAGAGAATCAGGTTACGCTGAGGGAACAGCCGCCCTCCTGCCAGCGAGAGCGGTAGAGCTAGCGCCATGGCCAGGGAAATCACGCCCCTTGTTCCAGTCCAGGCCACAATCAATACATTTCGCCAGTCCACCTGATTCGCCTGTTCCTCGTTGCCTGAACCCGTGATGGTCGATTGCTCTGACCAGCCTAACACTTTCGGGTAATAGGAGCTAAAAAACACCCAAAGAATTCGAATTAGAATCGTGACAGTACTCACCACCAGGCTATACAATGCAAGCTCCCCAGTCGTATACCCGCCCAGGTCTCCTACAATGGTGGGTAGTTGTAAGCCAATCAAAATAAAGACTACTCCTTCAAGCAAAAAAATAGCGGTGTCCCAGACGGCCCGCGACTCCAGGCGAGCCTGTGGGGAAAACACTTCTGGTGTTCGACGCGTGATGACAAGTCCAGCGCTAACGACGGCTAATATACCTGACGCATGGATGTGTTCAGCAGCCAGGTAGACCAGATAGGGGGTCAGTAGAGTTAAACTGGTTTGGACTGTGGCACTGTCGATTCGTTGGAGGGCAAGCGTCATTAACCATCCTAGTATGCCACCCAGCAACAGCCCCCCGCCTGCCAGAACCAGAAATTGCAGACTGGCCTCCCAAAGAACAAAGTTACCAGTCATGATAGCGGCCACGGCATAGCGGTAAGCTACCAGAGCGGAGGCATCGTTAAGCAGGCTTTCCCCTTCCAGAATTGCAATGACCCGTTTGTTAAGCCCTAGACCTTTAATGATACTGTTGGCAGCTACGGCGTCTGGAGGAGAGACAATAGCCCCCAGCACGAAGGCAAGCGGCCAACTAAAGCCTGGAATCACGTAATGGGCAGCCACAGCAACGGCCGTTGTCGTGAAAAACACTAGCGTAACGGCTAAAGTGGTGATTGGTCGAATGGATCGGGTAAACTCCTGCCAGGCCGTTTTAGAGGCTGCATCATAGAGTAACGGAGGTAGAAAAATAACCAGCGCTACGTTGGGATCTAATGCCAGATTTGGGAGGAAGGGCACAAACCCGATCACTAAGCCTGTTCCAATCAGTAAAATTGGGTAAGGAAGCTTAATTTTATCGGTGATTGCCGACAACCCTATCAAAATAGCGAGGATAAAAATGATGGTTTGAAAGTTTGCCATAGGTACTGAAAAGGTTATCCTTACTCTATAACAGATTTACCGCGTTTATAGCCGTAACCGCCAGAAATTCTTAGGTTTGGCTATTTCGGTATCTATGGCTTTAACTTGAGGGCTTGCTAGAAATATTGTTTCGTAGCCATCGATTAGCGAGACTCCTTGTTCGAATACCGAGTTAAGGTGGTTCAATTTATGGCCGAACTTCGGTGTCCTTTCATCCATCGGCCGGTGCTGTGAGCTACTTATCCTGATTTCCTGGCTATTTACTTTCGATTCACGAATCCTGGCATCAGTTTCAGGTGAAACAATAGGTCATATATAAACTCGTCTCTACCTCATTTTGCTTAATAGAACAGCCTGCCAACTCGTAAGGCAAGTCGTTGTCGGCCAGTTTATTGTGAGAGAATTTCTAGCTTAAACAACGTCGTTCCGGTTCGTCCTGACTAGTACAATGTTGGGATTGTGTTTATTTGGGCGCCTTTTGTAATGAATTTAACACGGTATAATTAGGTATAACAATGATATTAGGTAGAAAAAGCATAGGTTTTCTACTCGATTTATGGGCTTATAGTTTATTCGTATTGGGTAAGTCCTGCCGTCCAGGAGCAAAGAATTCATCGAACAACCAAACATACTGACTGGATGAAGTGCGTTTCACCACGTAGCCATTCGCCCCTTCCTGAAGTACTTGTTTAATGGTATCTGAGCACACAACTGTCGAAAGCATTAAAATGGATAAATGTTGCCAAGATGGATTCGCGCGAATATGCCGGATCGTTTCGAGTCCATTCATTATGGACATGGCCATGTCCATAATGAGTAACCCATAAATTGCCTGATCAGCTCGGATAGAGCTATGGCGGGTTAAATAAGCCAAGAGTTCCTGACCATTTGAAAACTTATAAATAGGAAAAGGCCGACAAGAATTGATCGGCATTAACCCCAAAAAGTACTGCTCATCCTCATTATCAGGGGATGATATGCAAGATAGATCATGTGGTTGATCCATAAATAGTAGTGTGTATTGAAAGATGGACAAATTCGAATAGGGATATACACATTAACTCATCAACTAAAGCGGATCAGGAACTATTAATTTAGCGTTTCCGATTCCGGGTCTGGGTTGTCTTGGCCGCCCAGGCTTTTCGCTTCAATTGTTGATGCAACTCCTTATCCCTAGGCTCAAATGTGATGCTACGTTGCTGGCCGTCTTGTCGTTTAATGACCCAATAGATTAAATCGGAAGTATCGGGAATCTCAGTATAGATGGAGTTATTCATAAAGGCGTTAGTTAGTAAAAAAGATATATGATGCTGGTCGCTTTGGTCAGGACTCTTGAATCCTTTCTTTTAAGTATTTGGCCGATTCATAGAGTGTCGTGAGCCGAGGGTAGTCTTCATAAGGTATAGACACTTGAAGCTCGCGTTCCATTAAACTAGCTAGTTCCGAAATGTCGGACGGACGATAGGCTAGATCTTCTCGGAGGTCAGCTGTTGGTCGCAGGGCTTCGGAACGAACAATCCCTTGGGCCAGGATTAAATGAGTGAGTTGTTGATAGGTGATTTCCATATGCGCTGTCGTTGTGTAGTTAAGCTAAATGAGGATTGAAAACGGGAAAAAGGTGAATGTATTTCCGTTAGGAAGATCGGTTGGCCGTTCCATAAGGCGTGTCAGGCCAGGGGCCTAAGAAGATTCGAGCGTATAGGCCAAGGGCCGAAAGACCATTCAGCATAAAGCTCAGTGTAGCCAGAAAAGCAAGCCCTGTTTGATCTGGATGAATGTGGCTGAACAATAAATCTTCCCCCAAAAAGGTTGGAGTAATGGGAAAACCAGCCACGCCCAGACAGCACAGTAAAAACCCGAAAGCCAGCTTGGGGTAGGGATACGCATAACCGGAATACTGACTCAGTTGCAAGCTACCCTCCGTTGAATAGAGCCAATGAAGACAACCATAGCCCGCCAGACCAGCAACCGCAATGCCACTCAGATATAAATGAACTTGATCAACCGCAAATTCCTCGTTATAGGCGATGGCCAGGGCAATCCAGAAAGGATTCAGCACCAATCCTAACCAACTTAGAAAAACATTTTTTTGCTGGCTAAAGGAACGCACGACGAATAGTAGCCCAAGTAGGGCAAAGATGATCGATAGGGGGTGTTTGAGTGGGGATGGGACGTTTTCGGGATAGTAGGCTCCCAGTAAACCGATCCCATAGAGCGGTACGCCCAAGCCGAATACCCATTTTGGAGATAAGAACGAAAGTAATTGCCCTAGCCTTTGAATAAGTTCCCGAGGTAGTCGGTACAGCAGCGTATCTAGGTTCCATTCCGTCAGGCTCAGCACATACCAAGTATCCCGCAATTGCTTGGTAAATGGGCTGATAGGGGCTAAAGCGACAGGCGTAAAAGTGTAGGCCTGCTCCCGAATTAAATAACTGACGATGGAAGGCGATATCAGCAGTTGATAAGTCCTTAGAAACGCATGTCCCGCAACATGGACCAAGGCCAGGGTATGAAAGCCTAGGGCTATTTCCAGGAAGATAATCCCAATCTGAGCAATGGAGGCATATGCCAGCTGACTCTTAATAGAAGCCTGGGCACGGGCAATCCCACTCGCTATCAAGCAGGTTAATAGGCCAATACCCCCCATCAAGAGCCGAATAGGGAGTTGGGTTTCCCAAAGCGGAGCCGTTCGTAAGAGGAGGAAAATGCCGATATGCATCGATAGCGAGCCGTAAAAAATAGCACTCGACGGTGTGGGGCCTTCCATGGCTCGGGGTAGCCACGCCGAGAACGGGAACTGAGCCGACTTGACGAGGGCTGAAAGCAGCAGCATCAGCGAGATGAACATACCTGGCTCACCAAGAGTCTGAAGCTGGGCATACCCCCGTTCATACGGGTTCAGCCCGGCAAAGGTGATCGTTTCAGGCCAAACCTGGTGGCTCATCCACATGGCTAATAGAAGCCCCCCATCCGCCAGGCGATACATCGAGAATACTTTTAGTGCATTTTTGACCGGTAAGTATCGGCCTCGGTAGAAAGCAATTAGTAGAACCGACGAAAGGCCAATCAATTCCCAACCTGCAAATAGCATTTCCAGATTTCCAGACACAACGATCAGGACATAACCCAGATAAAAGAAAAGCGTGGTCAAAAAGAACCGCTTATAGCCTGGTTCCCGATGGAGATAATACCGGCAATACAGCACCACCAACAGAATCAGAAAGGCAGCGATCAGCAGATAGACTGCGGTCAGTTGGTCAAAATAAAAATCCAGACTGAAGTGGTGGCCTTTCGTCATAACCAGTTCGAGGCTGGTCAGGGTGAGCACTGGCGATTGGCGAAACACCCAAAACGTGACAAAGACTACGGTCAAGAGTAGGTGTAGGCCAAGAGTGGTCATGGCTGTCCAGGCAATGGCCGATTCGCTCGAAGGGGTTATCCAGATCCCTATGAACAGGCCGCACAGGGGAATGATGACAAAAAGGGGCAGAAGCTGTTCCATGAACTTAAAGGTGTTCAGCGAGCTGATAGACCGGCAAGCTAGTCTGATTGGCGGCTATCAAAGCGGCTAAATCGGTAATGGCCTCCACCTTTTTCTGGTGGGGTTGATAGGGCTGGAACGTACCCGATCTAAACCGGCTAAGCGACCGCGTGTGTGGATTGACAACAACGAGGTGAATCCACTCATTGATAAACCACTCATACGTCTGGGGCGACTGTTGGATTGCCTTTAAGACGACATTGGGCGTCTGTTCAATGACCATCAAGAGCCGAAGCGGGTCGTGGACTTCCGTCATTTGGGTTGGCAAACCGGGCCGTAAGTCGCCATCAAAGCCATTGGCAACGCCAAGCAGGCCCATGATGTTATGGGGCAGTTTACTCCCAGCCCCCAGTTTCTGGGTATCAACCCGCGAGAAGAAATATTCCAGATTAATACCACCACAAACGGGCGCAGCCGCCTGTACAATACGGGCTAACGCTTGCCCACTTGGATCTAGCCGATAGTCATAGGAATTAAGAAAAGATCGACGATCTAAAAACAGATGTCTGGATAGGCTACGTTGACCAATCAGACAAATGGCATTGGTGGCATGATTGAGTTCTGGCCGAGGCTCAAACAAGGCTACCGATCGCCTGCGCATCTGAGCATGGATGGTGGCTGCACTCAGTCGGCTATCGATCGACTCAAAGCGTCGGGAGCGTTCTTTGGCATTTTGATCCAGTGCCTGCTCGAATAAGGCGATATGCTGCTGATGGCGTTGCTGATTAGCAGGCGATAATAAGGCTTCGTCATAAAAGCAGATATCATCGCGGGTTGTGTCATGCAGCCCACTTAAAAACTGCGTTTCGGTGGGAATATCGATACCCTTGTCCCGTAACCGTTCGCGGACTCGCGGATCATTGGCCATGATACAAATTACCCGGGCATTGACCGACCCTGGACGTCCTGAACAGGCTCCACAATCATAAGCGGCATAATACGGATTGTTCACGCTGCTGGCTCCGTGCCCAATTACATACACGATCGGGGCAAATTCCTCAACCAGGCCAATGCTGGTTAATAAGCCTGCTACCCGCTCGACCATTTCGTCGAGGCTAAATCCCAACTGTAAGCCATTTTCTTTTTTTAGGCTCGTGTTCTCCACCAGTAGATGAGAATCGGCCTGCCTGTGAGGGGAGGAGGCAGTCATCGCTGGGGTCCTCATTGGGCGAACGACCGACAGGAAAAGCTGTAATGCCGACCAGAATCCCAATGCATAACTAATGACAAAGCCCCGTAGTAAGGTTTGGGGCGATTTGGTAAAGGGAGTGCTATTTTGGCGGTTCTGGACCGGGCCGAGTTCTTTAATTAGGTAACGAGGAGTAACCGGAGGGGGACAACGTTTTGTATAAGCCTTGGCGCTTTGGGGTTGAAAGAAAAACTCAACATTGAAGTGGCCTGGCGTGCCGAAGGTTTGACAGTCGGGCTCCAGCGTTTCCAGGTAACGCCGGAAGGAGCATTCCCGGTCATCCAGGCAGAAAATTCCCTGGAAGCTTTTGGAAGAGCCTAGGCTGTCGGCTGTCGGAGCGGCTTTAATCCCAGCCAGTACCTGATCGTAATAACTCCATTCATAAGCCTGTTGCCAAAGGTAAAGAACTTCCCACTGCTCCGTCGGAATGACGGGGCTAAACAAGTCAATGGCTTGGTCGATAGGGAGCTGGCCTAATGGTTGCCAACGCTCGCCGAATTGCGCATCCAGCGCATCGATCTCCAGCAATAATTCGAGTAGAATGACTTGTTGCAGCGTAATGCGTCTGCGATCCAGTAACGACTGGGGTTGATCCTCAATCACAGCCACCATACCTGACCAGCCAGGGTGAGCCAACTGTTGATCAAAGAGATATTGTTTATAAAGCGATTCCTGGCCAACCAGCAGAGTGAGTAAATGAGTAATGGTGCAGGTGTTCGAGCGGAAGAGACGACGAACGCGTTGGGAACGGAACAGGCTGACCAGACTACTCTGCTCTAGCGCCCGGATTGCCGACAGGAAATCCAGATGCCGATAAGGGAAAGCATCCACGGCAATTCCCTGATCCAGAAAGCTACACAATAATCGAAACAGGATGGGGTGAACCCGTGCATCCAAATCCAGCTGATACTTTTGTTTCCAGTGAGCCCGGAGTTGTCCGATTCGAGGAGTGGGCAGTGGGGGATAGTTTTTTCGAAGTAGTTTGAACTTCCAGATGGGCTGTTCGTGCGCACCTTTGCGTTCTAATAGCAGCCCATCCAGTATAGCCTCCGAGATTTGGTGGGTTGTAAACAAGGCCCTGAACTCTTCCAGGGAAAATAAAATTCGATAGCCAAACCACTCGGCTGCCTGCTGGATAGCCCCATCAAATGGCTGATGTTGAAATCCGTGTAGGGGATTATGATGAACAAAGTCTTTTAGCGGTGCCTGCGTAGGTAGGTAGTGTTTTAAGTCCTGGAGGACATCCTGCTCCACAAAGGCTGTAGACCGTTGTCGGGCCCCTGGTATGCGCAATGTATCGGAAGAGAAAAGTGGCTGCCCATTCATGGTTAACACAGGTAAAATAGATTTCCAACCGCCATCGGTAGGCTATTGAGTTTGCTCCAATTCAGATAGAATCACTTCCGAGCGTTTGAGTTGGCGGCTATAAATCAGTCGGGCTAAATCCAGGAATTGATATACCTGCTGATCCTGCACCTGATAGAAAATGGTTGTCCCCTCCCGCCGAGGGGTAACGAAATTCATATGGCGCAGTCGGCCCAGATGCTGGGAGAGCATCGACTGATCGGCTTTGGTAGCGGTTTGCAATTCAGTAACTGACAGGGGGCCTACCCGGAGCGCGTCCAGAATAGCCAGTCGGAGGGGATGTCCCAGGGTTTTAAAGAACTCAGCCTTATAGGTATGTAATGGGCTATCCATGTTAAAATTTAATATTCTTATATTAGATTATTCAAATATAAGAATAAAGTTTTTTATTTCCTAATGCTTTGCCTAGCTGATAGCTGTCAATTTGCATTTTAATTGTCGAAAAAGTTGCGCGCTTATTGCCGCAAATGACTCGAGTCAGAGACCACTTGGTTTGATCGCCTAAATACGTATCATCTAAGCTGATTGCATTCCAGTTGTAAAAAGGTAGTCAGTTGGGCGTACATAAAATCGAGCATCGGTTTTGGGTAAGCTTGATGTCGGCTCTGCGCCAGCGCGTTGATATACGCCCGACGATCCTCCACATGCACCAAGCTAATCGGTAAGCCGTGGTAGTGCTGAATATAATTCATCAATAGCCGAGCCGATCGACCATTGCCATCTCCGAAGGGATGAATACTGACCAGGTCGTAGTGGGCTTGAAAAGAAAGGTCATACATCTGACGAATCGTTTTGGCAGCGGGTAGGGCGGTATTGATTTGCTTGAGGAGTTTGTCAACGGCGGCAGGCACTTTTTGGGCATCCATAAACATCCGACCACCGGCCATCGCACTAACGGTGCGAAACTCGCCCAGGCTAGAATCGAAGCTACCCAGTAGGGTATGGGTCGGTCCATCGGTCTGGCGCATGATCATAGCGGCAATGGCTTGTAGCCGGGCGTGGTTCAACGGCTCACGTTCCGCGGGCCAACTTAGCATCTGCTGTTGGGCCAGTTGATGGTCCATTAACATCAGATGGTGATGCCAGGGTTTACCCGCTGCTGGCAATCCCATTTCTAAAAAGCTCTTCGTTTCATCCAGGTAAAGCGTACCCCCTTCAATGGCTACGGAGTGATAGGTATGCATCAACTGATTATATTCCTCATACTCCGGCCTGTGACTGACTAGATCACGATAGTGATTCAATAGAATTGGTAAAGTCTGGACTGATTGATTCGATGAGGTCATGAGGGCCGGGATCAGAAAGAGCGTTATAGCAATACCAGAAAAAGTTGATGAAGTTGTCCTACATGTTGTCGCCTAAGCATGGCCGCCAAGTCAGGCGATTAGGAGTTTGGCACTGGCCCAGATTGCTGCTCCTGGCCACCATTGCTTTTGGGCTGCTGGTCAACCATTACCGTATCTTTAGTTGACGGCAATGCCTCGTTGTGTAAGGGTAATGGTTCGGACTTTTGGACTTGCTGGAAGGCTAGCGTCAACTCCTATATCTTTAATAGAGGAGAAATCATAGCCGAGTTTACCGATATCGAATCGGGTAAGAAAAATAATCGACCTTAGCTGCTTAAGGCTATTGCACATTGCAAGGAGAGGGGAGGGGTCTTACTGATTGCTAAACTCGACCGGCTGACTCGGAACGTGGCCTTTATTTTTACACTGCGAGATTCGGGCGTTGAGTTCGTTTGTGCCGATATGCCTGAGGCCAATACACTCACCATTGGAGTGATGGCCACCATGGCTCAACATGAACGCGAAGTCATTGACGAGCGAACTCGTAAAGCTCTGGCTGAAAAAAACGGTCTGGTCATGTATTGGGCAAACCAGAAAATCTCACGACAATAGCCGTTCAAAAAGGCTTAGCTGTGCGCCAGCAGAACGCACGCGAACACGAAAACAACCGCCGGGCGGCTGCCTTTGCCCGATCACTGCGAGGGGCAGGCGAGGGCTGGAGTGATATTGCCGCTACATTAAATAAACATGGGTTTAGAACCCGAAGAGGCAAACAATTTCAAGCCGTGCAGGTACAGCGCATTATTGAGCTGTTTAAATAATCGGACGTTTTTCTGAACGGTTTGGGTCTCTGATTATGAGAGGTTCAGTTAATGATAAAAATCAGCCTTTTGGTGTACGATAGCGAATGAACTAATTTGTATAAGTTTCTCGATAATAGTTACATTATAAAGCCGGTTGGTAGTCAGGTGTTGACAAGACAATTTAATGTGATCAATAGTAACAAAACGGATTCCTGAGATGGGTTCTGCCGGTTACCTTTGTTTATACTTTTCTACAATCCAAATAACCTGACATAATTCTGGCAGGTCAAAATATGAAAAGGTGATGTCCCTGGTAGAGTTAATTTTGTGAGGGTCGCTGATCTTTATTTAGGCTGATAGCTACCTGATCATCGGTATAATTTATAATAGAAAAGTTTAAGCAATGCCCAGAAATGCTTTAACAAACTCAAGTTAAAGTAGCAACTCCGCCAACTAATAACTCTTACTGCCTACTGGCAGGTGGGTAGTTTAATCCTGTTCTTTCAAAGCAACAGGACTGAGGAACCAGAATAATTGATCGTCTTCCTGCTGACATTCGTCAGGCGTTTTCCGGGGTAGAGGAATTTTCAACCCGTAACTTGGGCTATATGAAGAAATGTGTGGTGGCTAATCTGCCCATAATTTTGCAACAAGGTGTTGCAAAATTACCTGAAATCTCTCCAAAGGACGTTGATGTAGCCTTCATCTTAAACAACAAGCCTGACGTATTGATCAGGGCAGAACGGTGAGTTGATATTGGATGGTGATTGTCCATCCTGATGCTGATGGGGGAACAATTATGGTTACTGGGTATGCCTTCAGAGCAGGATAGGGCCACCAGTAGCGGTCTGCATTTGTCCCGAGCTTTAACGATGCATTTGCAGTCAGTAATTTGAATTCAAATCGTTTATTCTTGGCTGTAATCACCACCGTATTGGAATCTGTTTGAATAAAGCGGGATTCCGGGTAATTGATGAAGGGCTCAATAATGTGAACAACTGGCTGCGCATCGTGATAGTGTAAGCTGATCGTCTTGCGCAAAAAAGTGTCCGTAAACTGATACGTCATCTGGTACGCTACTCCACCGGCTAGCCAGTCTTTCTGGCAGAGTTCACCCCGTACGGAAACGCCAGTCATGGTTCGATTGGTCGTATCGACGGTTAACTGACAATCGAAATTATACAGGTTCGTAAAGTAGCCATTGCCATCCATGTACTCAATACGTGGTGTTAGGGGCAAAATACCCGGTGCTTCGGGAAACGACATGGGTTCAGGACGTGCGTATTCCGTTTGGCTGGAGGCCTGTAAAAAACCATAATCCGGCACCCATAGAGCCGATAAGGCTCCTCCCGCTGGCCGGTGCATGTATTTACTTTTCGAACCGGCCGCATAGTCTTTGTAGTTGTAGCCGGTGATGGTAGCCAGGAACGCTTTCGTTCGGACCTGCGCTATGTTCAACGTGGGGTAGTAGGCCGTCCAATTCGTTTTTTGCGTCGGTAATGGGGCTAACGTTCGGTGCGAAGCGCTGTCCAATTCCCACGCAAAAGCGATGTTTTTGGCTTTGGTAAACGTAGGATAAATGCACATTTCCTGCTTGAAAATCTCTGTATGCTGTGGACCATAGCCAAGAATACCCTTCCGAGTACACGATCGTATGTAGTTCAGATTCAGTAAAGAAGCTGTACTGTAAGTCGGATCTTCATCGGCATACATCGCAAATAAAGCCATGCAGCCATCCGACGTAGCACTGCCGTAGGTAGTCCATTTGTTCGAACGGATGCCCCATGAACCGTCCATGGCTCCATCTGGATAAATGAAATACAGGTGTTTCTTTAGAGCTGCTTTGACAGCGTTATTGACAACGTTGTCCTTCGTTAAGTGGGCATAATACCCCAGTCCCCACAACGACATGTCCAGATCATAACCTAGATCGACGCCCATCTTTTGCTTGAAACTGCGGCCACCTTCCCCATTGACAAATCCATCTTCATCCATCTTGGCGACTGTGCTATGTGCCAGTTGGCGAGCTTTGGCCAGGTATAGAGGAGTATTGAAGAAAATACCGGCTTTTGCCAGGGTAGCACTGGTTGTCGCTACGTAATTGATGCTGGCAAAAGCTGGACTCATGACGCTGTCAAGATAAGCAGCGGCCTGCTGCATGGAACGTTGCCAGCGTTTTCGCTCCGTATCCTGAAGTGAAGACTCAATGTGCGGATACGTTAACAGCATCATTAACAACTGATCGGTTGTGGTTCCCGTCCACTCTTCGGGCGTTTCTTTCCAACTACCGTTTGATTGTTGCTGCCGGATCAACCAATTCCCTGCCTGTATGGCCGCTTGTCGATACGCTTTCTGATGGGTGATCTTATAGGCAACGGCAAATGGATACATAGCTTCAGCCGCTCGGGTATGGTAGAGTTTGCCTTCGGTACACCAAATCCCCCCGTAATCGGCATGGTTTTCATGCTTATTCTGCCTGTCCAGCAGGGCCTTTGTCATCTCCAGCAATACATTGGCATATTGCGCTCGGGGCGAAACCACCTGCGCTTTTAAGGCAATTGGCCGCCAAAGCAGACATATGCCGATTATGCAGAATTGCTGACGGAAGAAATGGCTTGGCATAAGGAAGCTGGCTGATAAATAGAAATAGCCCCAGACCTTTCTTTGGTCTGGGGCAAATACATTCCCGGTTAAGCGATACTATCTTCGCCAATCAGCGTAGCGCTGTCTACATCTATATACAGCTTAGCATTGGGATGCGTACGTAATGACGTGGATGGATATTTTTCCGTGATAGCCTCGGTTAGCGTATGCTTAATGGCGATGGCTTTATTAGCGCCGGGTACCATACAGAAAATGTACCGTGCCTGGAGCAAGGCGGGTATCGTGAGGGTATAGGCTAAAGGTGGAACGTCGCTGACCGATGGAAAACACCCGTCGTGAACCTGCTGCTGCTTACAGGGCTCGTCCAGGTCGATGATTTTAACCAGATACGGGTCATTGAAATCGGCAACGTGAGGATCGTTAAAAGCCAGGTGCGTGTTTTCACCGATTCCCATGCAGGTAACATCTGTCTTATGTTCTTTCAGCAACGCGCTGTATCGGGCACATTCTTCCGGGGCGTCCTGACCTGTCTCGTTTAGGTAAAATACGTTCTTGAAAGGTACTTTGCCAAAGATTTTTCCATACAGGAAGTTGCCAAACCGTTGCGGATGATCTTTGGGCAGACCGGTATATTCATCCATATGAAACGCATTGATCCGGCTCCAGTCAATACCTGGTTCAGCGACAAGCGCATCCAGGAATTCGTTCTGCGACGCGGCAGCCGCAAAAATAATATTTACTTCGTCCTGTTCCGAAAGTAGTTGGCGGATACAGGCACCGGCATCGTTGGCGGCCGCTTGGCCCATTTGCTGCCGGGTTGGATAAATGGTAACAAAGAGTTGATCTACAGTGAGTTGTTCCATAATTAAGACAAAAAGAGCGTCGGGTAAATGCCATACCCGACGCTCAGTAAATTAAAAGCGATATTTGATTCCGGCCCGACCAGTGTAATCGTAAAACTGTTTTTCGTAAATGCGCGATCGAATGCCCAGATAGTCGGTTTGTGGCGAATTCAAGAGGTTGGTGCCTTCCGCATAAATGGTGAAATTCTTGGTGATTCGGTACGACGCATTGGCATCTACCTGAACCCGTTCGGCCCGGATCACGTCGTTTGCATCGTTAACGCCCAGCAAAACGGTGTAGGAGCCATTGTAATTGACATTTCCCTGAACTGTGAAGCCTTTGTACGTATACGACAGCGAGCCGTTGGCTGTATTGGTTGCTTGACCAGGTAAGCGAAGACCTTTCCGCAATTGTGCATCGGCCTTGGAATACACATAGGTGTAGTTGGCATAAAGCGAAAAACCTTTCAAGAAACCCGGCAGGAAGGTTAGGTTCGTTTGTGCGTTGACTTCAAGACCATATACAGTTGCTACGTCGCCATTGTAGGTTTTGTAGTACTGATAATTGAGGTAATTGTTAGCGCCCGGAAATTCAGTACCCGTTAAGGTTACTACGCTATTGTACTGGAAGTTGGTAATGTGCTTATAAAAACCACCTACCGACAGAATACCCAGGTTTTTCAGGTAATGCTCCAGCGAGATATCGTAGTTGGTGGTAGCGGCTGGTTTCAGGTCCGGGTTGCCATCCGTCAACGTAGCGTTCAAAATGCTTACCACCCGGCTGGGAACCAGTTCATTAAAGTTTGGCCGGGAATAGCCGAATGATAACGCACCCCGCGCAATGGTGTTACGGCCTACGTCGTATTTCGCCTGTAAGTTGGGCAGGAATTTGGTGTAATTATAAACGGCATTGGTTGGGACTGACGACGTCAGATTTCCACTGGCATCCTGATTGACCAGCTGCGCGTTGTAATCAACGCTGGTGCTTTCGATGCGAAGGCCACCCAGCAACATGAGCTTTTTGAATTGAATCCGGTTCATGACGTAGCCTGATGTAACATCTTCCTCTGCATCATAAAAATACGTATCGACGGCTACCTGATTAAGCGAGGCATTGGCTGGAAAATAGTTTGGGTTGCTGTTGAAGAAGTTAACCGTAGCGTCGCCATCGACAGCCCGGCCAAAGGTTAAATTATTATCCAGTAACTTATCATCCAGTTCGGCTGCGCCCAAAAAGTTGGTCAGATTTCCCGTGGCAGCAGGTCCATTATAGGTTGAGGTGCTGTAGCTGGGGCGGTAGCGTTTGTTATGCATCCGCTTCATTTTTAGACCGGCTTTAAAATAAGCGTCGTTCGCACCGATTTTGTAGTTATACGTAGCATTCAGGCGGCCTACGAAGTTCGTGCCTTCGCTATTGAAATTGTTGGCTTCGTAGGTGTTGAATGTATACAGAGACGCATTATTCTTCGCATCCGTTGAACCCGTAGCCTGAATGTAATCGCCAGCGATTTGAGAAATTGTCAACGGTACGTTGCCCGTAACGTAGTTGAAGGTATTGGCAAGCTGCTTCAGTTTTGAGGTTGTGTAAAACAAGCCGGCATCCAGTTTGAGCCGGCTGAATTGCTTTTCCCCTTCCAGACTCATGTTGAAGTTGCCGTTGTCAATACTCCGATTCATGTATTCGTTATAGCCACGCCCTCGGGTTGTGGTATAAATCCCGTCAGTTGTTCGGGTGGTATTGGCTGTCTGCATCCGTGTCCGCTTTCGATAGCGTACTGCATCATTATCCAGGTCGGTATAGGTAGCATTGAAGACAATTGATGCTGTTGGATTGAAGCTGTAATCGATTGTTGCCGTGAGTCCTTTGCGGGTACGTAGGTTGTTCAGGTGAATAATCCGGATGTCGGTGGGAAACAGAATCGAACCCTGACCATCGTTAAAATCTTTCGATTGCCATACCTGCGCATTGATCTCGTCATAACCGTTGTTGGTGCGGTAGTAACTCCCGTACAGGGCCAAGCCTAATTTGCCGTTTGGGCTTTTATCGGTCTGAAAAAAACGCTGGTTGTAACTCAGGTTGACGATGCCATTCGTTTTGTCACGTAACTTGTTGTAGCCTGCCGCCAGATCAATCGAAATACGGGGCTTTAGGCTAATGGCCGTGGGTGTTTTCATGTTGATTGCTCCAGCAATGGCGTCCCCATCCAGGTCCGACGTCAACGTCTTCACAACCTCCATCGACGACAGTACATTGGCCGGAATCAGGTCTAGTTGCGCGTTACGTTGCCCTTGTTCCTGAGTACCCATAATCTGTTCGCCGTTCATATTGATGTTTGTGTAGTTGCCCGGCGTACCACGTAGCTGTACAGTCGATCCCTCATTTTGCTCCCGACCGATGGTTACACCGGGGAGCCGCTGCAAGGATTCGGCTACGTTCAGATCGGGGAAACGACCCATCAAATCGGCCGATACGATCTGCTTGAAGTTATCTGCATTTCGCTGCTGGTTCAGAGCCTTTTGCTGCCCTTCCATGATACCCGTAACGGTCACGCCTTTCAGCATCGTTGTGGTACTCGCCAGCGTAATATTGTGCACGGTCGTTTCGCCCGTGGTAACCGAAACCGGCTGATCGTAGGGTTGGAAGCCCATGTAAAAAACTTCCAAATTGATCGTGCCGGGCGTAATATCACTGAGCGTATAATCGCCGGTCAGGTTGGTAACGGTGCCCTGGGTGGTGCCTTTAATACGGACGGACGCACCGGGTAACGCGCCCCCCTGATCATCCACAATTTTACCACGGATAACCCCTTTGGTTTGCGCGCTGGCCGGTAAAAAACATATCGCTAAAAGCAGGACAATCAGGCAGGCTGATCGAAAAAAGTGAACAGTAAAGTGCTTCATCGAAGATACGGTTTGATATAAAGTGGGGAAAATTTGTAGAGAAGAGGGTTAGTTGAGCCCCTTGAAATTTAAGTAGTCAACCAGGAAGCGAATCGAGAAACTGGTGCCTATATCCCGATTGACGAGCCAGATTTTATCCTTACGGCTGCGCATCCGGGTTTCCAGAATGGCCCCACGGAGGTTTTTGTCAGGATGATCCATGCCGTACCGATTCTGAATGATCCAGGTCGCTGATTTCTCGATATAGGGCAAAAATTCTTTATAGCCTGCCTTCGCCAGTTCGATCCAGACGATCCCCGCCATGGCCACTGCCGAGCCCGTAATCGAACTCCGGTCGGGCGCTTTGCCATCGATATAATTGACGTAAAAAATGGTGCCGTCTTTCTGCTGGGCTTTGGCGTAGGTACGTGCCGTTTTGGCAGCCACTTCCAGATACTTTTTATCACCGGTTTTTTGCCAGGTGTGAATCAGCGATTCGGCATACCACAGATTGAACCGGGGGTGAAACGAGTTTTCTTCTTTAGTATTCGGGGTGAACTGCATCCACAATCCATTCTCTTCCAGTTCGACAAGCTTGTTCGCCAGATTGATGTGGGCGTCTAACAGCGCTTTATCTTTATTGAAGTCGTAGGCATCCAGAAAAATCCACCCTTCAATATTGGGTCGGGAAACGTCGTAGAGCGATTGCTCCTTTTTATTCTTCCAGAACTCACTGTGTTCTTTTTCGACCACGCCCGTACCCAGATCAACCGCGTCGTAGCAAACCCCTTTTTCGGCGTAATACATGTTCTTCAGCATCCACTCTGCGGCTGTCGTCGCTACCTGAGCGTACTTTTTGTCGCCGGTTACGCGGGTTAATTCGTAAATGCCCGGTGTACCATCCGAAATGGTCGCAAATACGATGGTCGAATCCCCGATGGCATCACCGTGAACCGCGCCCAACATGCCTTTAAGTTTGGGATGGTCTTTGATTTGCAGGCTGGTCCAGTAATCTCCCGCTTTTCGGGCCGAAGCCAGCCACTTCGGATTCTTGGTTTGCTTATAAGCCGCCAGCATTGCGTACACCGCCTGCCCGGTATGCCAGGGCACTTCGTAGGGGTACCATTTGCCTTCGGTCAGGTTATAGTCGCAGCGCGATTTGCCCTGTTCATCCAGCATGGTAGTCGATATGTAGGTCGCCATATCGTTAATGGCTTTCACGGCGACATCCTTTTTTACCTGAGCATGGGCAATCGACAACGAACCCAGGGCAACCCAAGCCGTTGTACATAACAATCGGTTAATCAGCTTCATGAACGGACGTTTTGGCATTTAAGGAATACTTGTGTTTATGATTGGTGATGGGTTTCGGCGTATCCAGTCGAAAGGCGAAATTCCAGGAGGACGAAGCCGGTAATTTGAGCAGAATGTGATTAACGCCTTTGGTCAGGTTTATGGCGAACGGCGTCTCGTCCTGATTGGCCGAACCACTTGCCTTTATCGGAACGCCGTTTACAAACAGCTCTCCCGCTTGCGCGCTTAGCAGCGCCGTAACGGCCTGAGCGCTATCGGTCGTGATTGAACAGTAAGCATAGGCAACGGCTTCAGATGTGGTTTTGTAGTAGTCGCCCAGATCAACAATACCGCCTTCCTGCGAGATGTATTTCATCCAGCGGTAGGTTTTGCCCTGATACTGAGACATATCGCCGGGTTTGGGTGGTACGTTGTAGGCGGGGTCTTCGGAATAGAGAAAACCGGGTGGAGTTGGCGTTTTAAACGGCCCTGTAAGGAGCCAATTCTGGAAGTAAAAGGCGTTGCTGGCTTTGATATCCAACCCAATCGATGCAATAGGGGGCAGGCTAGCCGATGACGAAACAAGCGTCTGCAACCGGGCTTTAAGCTGTTGCAACTGATTGATCTTGGTATCGAATCCTTTCAGATTGATCGCCAGGTAATAAGGCTGATTTTCGGCTTCCCACAGGCTGCGGTACGTCTCTTTTAAGGCTTGGTAGTTGGCCTGCAATCCTGAAATGGCCTGAGTCGTGCTGGGTAGGGTTGCGGCATTATGCTGGCCATAAGCATTTCGGTATGTATCGGCAGCCTGGGCTAGCAACAGTCGGGATTCCATCAATAGCTGATACTGGTGCAGGGTAAATTGCAGAAACCGCACATCCGTTAGATTCGATTTCGACTCGGCTGCATTGGCGTACGTTAAGCCCTTGCTAACAATGGCCTGTATTTTCGGTACATCCTGATTGTTGAGAATCAGTCGCTTGCCACTATCCGGCAGGAGTTTCTGCAACCAGATTTGCTCGGCCAGATTGTAGGTTAGCGGAATGCCACGAAGCTCCATAAGTGCGAACAGCGCTTTTACGTAGTTCCCATTGCTGGCTCCGTACGCATTTTGTTCGTAGCGTTCATTGAAGGAGTTCGTCTCGTCCTGATCGATGTTCCAGCTTTTTTCGGCAGCCGTATACACGCCGTACCAGTCGCTATGGAAGAAACACATCGGCCCCTCGTCCCAGATGGTTGTCAACACGCCCGGCGTACCCGCCTGTTTACCGGCTTTTAGAAAACCGCTAATGTTCCCTTTGGCCATGACCATATCCGGGAAGAGCCGATTCGAGTTGACGATGCCCGGACAAACGATGAATTTTAGTCCCCGTTTGACGAAGGGCTGTATCCAGGTATCGTAGGATTTTTGGTCGCCATACTCCCAGGTGAGGTAGATGATGTCTTTGGGCAGCAGGTCCAGAATTTCTTCGTGTTGGAGCGCAATGTCACCCCACATCATGAGCTGTTTGTGCTGCTTTTTGAGCACGTCGTACAGAAATCTGATGTGGTCGGCGTAGTATTTCGCCACGCCCACGCTATCGACGTACGCTTTGGATTTGCCTTTGCCGAGATCAAACGTTTCGTCGCAGTTAACGTTGAAATAGAGCGAGTTAAACGCACCGCACAACTCCGTAATGACGCTCGCCAGAAACGTCTTCGCTTTCGGATCGAGCGGAGAAATCATGGTGGACGTTTCCCCCATCGACTGGTAGTTGGGCTGCGCCAGAATGTTGGCAAAATGCCCGAACGACTGAAAGCTGCCGACTAATTGCATATGAAACTGAGCCGCATACGCCGATAACTCCCGAATGTCGTCCATCGTTAGTTTGCCATCGGCGGGCGCAAAATCGGGGTAGGAGCGGGGCTGAACTACGTGTTCGATGTAGAACGAGAGCGAGTTAAACTTTAACTCGGCCAATCGTTCGATCTGCTTTTTAATGGTGCTGACCTTCGGCGTTGGCCCCCGACTGATGTCGTCGTAAATTCCCCGGTTTACAAACGAAGGCCAGTCGGTGATAACCAGTTCCTGACGCCAGCCCGCGCGGGTGAGTTGTTTCAGCGATTGCAGGCCGTAGAAAAGGCCGATTTCGGTGTTGGCCGCAATCAGTTTGTGTTTGGCATTCAGCACCAGAACGTAGCCTTCGTCGCCCACTTTCGCTGGCCAACCGGGTGCGTAGGCTTCGACCAATGAATTGGTTTTGGCCGACTTACCAGATAAGACCAGCGTAAGGGGTTGACGAGCTCTCTGGGTTGATTGATTCGCTATAAGGAGTTGCCAGTTTGCCGTTAGCCGATTCATGATGTCGGATTCGATACCCGATCCGGCAAAGGTGAGGTTCGTACTAAGCGGCTCCATCTGTTTTCCTACCGCAACCTGCTGAGGATACGGTAGGACGGGTACGGTCGTAGCCGCTGCCGATTTCAGCACGAAACCGACCAGTAATATCAGGAAAATGGCCTTGACTCGTTTCATTGAACACTCGTTTCTGGGACACGTATCTGCGGATGATCATTTTCAACCAGCTTTACCTGCGTATGGGCTCCCGCTTTCGCTACGAAGCTTTTGGCAGGGCCGGGAGCCGTACTATGGCGGACTAGCCCACGGCTATCTCCCTTTACATAAATAGCAGCACCGGCATCCGCCATAGTCGGCATGGTCATCCGATCCAGTGTAAAGTCCGTAACGTCGTTCAGCGCTAGAGCGGGTCGGCTATCCGAGTTCAGACACGTAAAGCGAATGTTGCTGAGCTGGATGTTTTCGGCGTGTGCGATATAGAAACCGTATGCGGGTAACGTACCGAACATAGTGCCTTCCGGGTACTGGTCGTCCAGTTGAGGAACTGTTTTCATCATGTCACCCGCTTCACCCCCGCCGGGAAGGTCGATGGAGATGTTACTTAGGCTGATGTCGTGGAGCTTGGCGCTTTCGATACCTGTAATGGAGCAGCCCGTTTTACCGCTACTTGTAGCCGTAATCCCTGTTAGGCGAATGTTACGAACCCGCCCGAGACCCGGTGCCGAAGCCTGCTCATCGTACTTGCGTGCGCGATTCCCTAAACGAATGAAAATCGGTACTTCGGGGCCTTCTACGACGACGTTGCTGATGGATATATTTTCCATAACGCCCCCATCCACCATTTCCAGGGCGATCCCACTGAGACCCGCCGGTTTGCCGTAAATAGTGGCTTTTTGTGCCGATGGCTTGATGACACAGTTGGTAATGACTACATTTCGAAAGCCACCCGTCGATTCGGTGCCTAACTTCAGCGCGTTACAATGGCTACTCAGCACGCAATTCATCACCGTTACGTTTTCCGTGATTAGGGGAGATGTGCTTTTCAGTGTTAATCCATCGTCGTCTGAGTCGCCTTTGATATTCTGGATGGTCACGTTTCGCGAGCCATCGATATCAATCATGTCGTTGTTTTTATTGGAGTGGTTCCAGATGCTGATGCCATTGATACGCACATCTTCGCAGCCCAGATAATGCTGCATCCAGAAAGCCGAGTTGCGTAGGTTGATGCCACTAACCCGAACGTTTTTACATTCGATGAACCACAATAGATAAGGCCGATTTCGGTAGCGATCGGGCTTTTTCAACGTAGTCGTCACAAAATTGGCGCCCTGTCCGTCGATGGTGCCGTAGCCTTCAATACCTACATCTTCAACCTGATGTGCGTAGATTAAACTTTGCCTGGCCCATTCAGCGCCGTAAAATTTGAGCCCGTGCTGCTGGTAGGGGTATTTTGCCAGCACCGTTGTACCCGTAAGCTGACAACCCGCCGACAGGTGAAGCAGGACATGGCTCTTGAGCTGAACGGTACCGGAGAGGAAATTACCAGCAGGGAAAATCACCAGACCTCCACCCGATGTTGCACAGGCATCTACCGCTTTTTGAATGGCAGTGGTGTTGTCCGTCTTACCATCGCCTTTGGCCCCAAACGTCAGGACGTTGACATCCATAGCGTTGGCCACCGTGGATAGGGCGACGAGCGTACTGACGAGTAAAGCTTTTATGTTGATAAAATCCACTTGTAAGTCGGTTAGGGTTTAGGAATAGTCTACAGTTTTACCGGCTCCATTTTAGGGGTGAGCCAGTGGATGATTAGCCAGGCCAGTAGAAAGGAGCTACCGCATACCAGGAAGATGATGTTGTAGCCTACAACGATGTTGCCCGAGGCTTTAAACACATCCAGAATGTAGCCAATAAGGCTTTCAAACAGCACCCCACCGACGGCCCCCGCCATGCCGCCTAGTCCGACGACTGAACTCACGGCCCGTTTGGGAAACATGTCGGACACGATGGTGAAAATATTGGCGCTCCAGGCTTGATTGGCAGCTACCGATAAACTAATCAGCGAGACGACCACCCACATATCGGTCGTATAACGAGTAATTAGAATGGGGACAACGGCAATGGCCGATACGAGCAACGCCATTTTGCGTGCTTTGTAAACGGGCCATCCTTTCTGAATCAGCCACGACGACAAATAACCCCCACCGATGCTGCCAATCATGGTACCAGTGTATACAATCACCAGGGGTAGACTGGGTTTTTTCAAGTCGAGGTGGAACGATGCGTTGAAATAGGCGGGGAGCCAGAACAGGAAAAAATACCAGATGGGATCGGTGAAAAACTTACCGGCAATAAACGTCCAGGTTTGCCGGAGACGTAGCAATTCTCCCCAGGATACGCTCCCGGCAGAAACCGCTTCTACTTCGTTATCGCTGTGAATGTAATCGTACTCGGCACGGTTCAGTCGCTTTTGACGGGCCGGAACTTCATACGTTAAAAGCCAGACCAGCAACCAGATAAACCCCAGCGAACCCGTGATGATAAACGCGATTTGCCAGCCGTACAATGCCAGAATAAAAGGCACCAAAAGTGGTCCAACGCAGGCACCAATGTTTGAGCCGGAATCAAAAATTCCAACGGCCAGCGCCCGCTCTTTTTTGGGGAACCACTCCGCCACCGTTTTTACGCCACCCGGATAGTTACCCGATTCGCCTACACCCAGCAACGCCCGAACCAATCCGAAACCAAAGGTCGTACGAACAAATGCGTGCAGAACAGCTGCAATGCTCCAGATACTCACCGAAATGGTGTATCCAAGCCGGGTGCCAATCCGGTCAATCACCCGCCCATAGAGCAGTTGCCCCAGGGCGTAGGTAGCCGTAAAGGCCATGACGATGTAACTGTAATCGGACTCCGTCCAACTGAAAATTTTCTCCAGTGTAGGTTTTAATAAACCCAGAATTTGCCGATCCAGGTAATTGATGGTGGTCGCGGCAAACAGCATGGCGCAGATGAACCAGCGATACATTCCAATGCGTGTCCGGGATTCCGTTGTTTGTACCATTCGTATCAAGTTAATCGGTGTATCGTTTTTTTAGTAGACCTAGCATCTGGACGTTGTATGCCCATTGATTTTCTGCGGGTTGTCGGCCCGGCTATCATGGATAAGAGGGCCTCTGTTCAGGAAACCTCTCAATTTACGGGTACGTACCCGTAAATATACTAACAATTTTAAGCTTAAAAGAAATTAAGAAAAAAACTGGGCTAAAATTTTGAGAATAGGCGATCTGATGGAATGATCTATGGCTTAACGAACTAGTTTCGATAAAAAGCCTGATTCTCCCGAGTGACAATATCGATTGGCATGTAGTATTCTTTGGCGACGGGAATTGATAGAACCAAATGTTGATACAGCGCCATAATGCTGCGATAACCCTGATCCTTGGGTTGGTGGCAGATTAGAAAATCGATGATTCCGCTGGTTAAAAAACGTTTGTTTTCGTTTACAAAATCATAGCCAATCAGGAGAGGTTTTTGAACAGATAGTCGACTAGCCAGAAAGCGAGCCACTGAGAATACCCTGGAATTAGTAACAAAAACTGCATCAATGTCGGTTTGCCCATCAAATAGCTGTTTAAGGTGGTTCGCGATAGACACAAAATCCGTTTGTTGAATATCAGCCCGCAGAATTGGGTGCTTCAGTTTATGATCCGAAAAATAGGTTCTGAAACCTCCCTCAATCTGCTTATACGTAAAGCTATCTAGCGACGTAGCAATATTGACAACCAGCAGTTTACTAGTCTCCCGAAGGTTGTACGTACTAAGCTTTCCGGCCAGATAACCGCTTTGAAATAAAGGTGGCCCTATATAAGACAGACTTTGTTGGCTTGGTATATCGGCGTCTATAAAAATAAAAGGAATACCTTTTGCCTGACAGGCAGTGGTGAATTCCTGAGCTTCATCGACAAATGAAGGGGCTAGAACAATACCATCAATGTCGGAATCCAGAATTCGATTTGTCTGTGTTACAAAGGAGTTCGGGTCACTTAAATCAAAAAAAAATAGGTTTACAATGATTCCGTACGATCTAATTTCGGCTTCGGCTTGCTGGATACCTTGTAAAGGAGCCTCCCAGAAATCGGTTTCCTCCGTGACGGAAGGAATTAAAACAGCGATTGAAATAATCTTTCCCGATGCTAATCGCCTGGCTAATAGGTTTGGCTGGTAGTTAAGCTCAGCAATGATTTTGTTGATTTTTTCCCGTGTTTTAGCTGAAACGCCAGTCCGGTTATGAATCACCCGGTCAACGGTAGCAATTGCTACGTTAGCTCGTCGGGCTATTTCCTTAACTCCCTGTAATTCCTTTTTTTTCATCAGTTGGGTAGATGATCAGGCATAAGCGGCTAGCGACTCTAGCTCACTGTAAAGTTTTGCAATAATAACTATTGTCTTGGCCTGAAAACAACCGGAGGGTTTTGTAAACGATTTAAAATCTATGACTATCGTAGAGGCATGCGTTCGTTACACTCAATTAGCTTTTTAAACTGACAATTAACTTATCACAAATAGATTTTTAACTATGTAGACAAAGCAATCCCCTGATGAATAAAGAGCCTGCTTAAACTGTTGAAATAGCCCATACAGGAGTTCTTTTGTCATGCCTATGCTCCAACAGTCCAAAGTATTCAGCGTTTGTACCATTCGTATTAAGTTAATCGGTGTATCGTTCTTTGAGCAGACGTAGCATCTGGACGTTATAAATCCACTGATTTTCTGCGGGTTGTCGGCCCGGCATGTATGGCGACGGACCAAACTCAGTGGTAATTGTCATCTGCTTAGTACCCAGTTGCTTCTGACGCTCAATGATTTTATCCCAGCATTCCAGGTGAAAACGGAGGGCATCAGCACTGACTTCGTCGGTCGGATCGAAAACCTGTGGTCCCTGTTCAAAGCCAATTCGGGCGTGGATATGCGCTGTATGGGCGATGGCTACGTTTACGGCTTCCTGCTGATCTTGCAGTAAGCTTTCGGCTACGTTGCACCAGTGCGAAATATCTAGGGTCAGTTTCAACTCGGGTAAAGCGTGCAGGTAATTAGCCGTTACGTGCGCGGCAAAAGCAAACCGTCCCCGGTGAGTTTCGTGCGTAATCGGTACACCGGAGTCAGCCTCAATGGTCGTGGCCAGGTTGATCAGCCGACGGTTCTGCTCAAATCGAAAATAATCTTTACCCGTATGCGAGTTAATCAGCAAAGGGCGCATCGCGGCCAGATTGCCCAGGACTTGTTCGTATGATCGGATGTGCGCGTCAAAATCCGACGTGGCCGTTTCCCAGTGCTGGCCTATGAACGCAAGATTATGTTGTTGAAGCCCAGTTACAAACTCATCGGTTTCATTTTCAGAAGGTAAACTCGTTTCAACGCCATCATATCCGGCGGTTACAACCTTACTGAAGAATTCAGCCCAACCCGATTGCTTTTGTCCCCAGGTTGTGCAGAAAAAAAGAACGTTCATACTACGTCAGCTAAAGGATCAAATAACAACGGATGAAATGGATCGCCCATTTTGGTACCTTTCGGAATGGGGATAGCTCCCGACATCAAGGCTTTGTCGGTGTCGGAATTGAACCCATTCGGATGCGGTTTCCTGCCACCGAAACAAATTAGTAACTAGTTCATGTACAGCCGATAAGTCAGGGTAAGAAGACGCCATCAGGTTATTTATTTACACAAAATATGATCATAAATATATGATACGGGCTTTCAGAATAATCAGGCTAGTTACTCTCCTGAAGGGGACTTCAGTTGTGCATAGTCAAACAAAGCCCTTTCAGAGGGAGGGGTAAAATCAGTTCTCCTGGCGAAACTCTTCGTTTTTCAACTTACGGTCATTGGCATTCTGGCGGCCATGATCGAACCCGTTGGCGCGTTCCAGTTCGATCATTTCTTTAGGACGGAAATTGATGATGAATGCTCGTCGTTTATCGCTCGTACTGTTGCCCCGACTGTAATGCAGCGTTCGACCTCCGTGAAACGTGCATGAACCGGCCGGTAACTCAACGGGTATACCCTCATCTTCCGTTGCGTCGCACATCAACGCACCGCCATTCTGTCCGGCAAACCGGTGAGGGCGTACTTCTTTCAGATTGGAGCCTGGCACAAACCACATGCATCCGTTTTCTACCCGGGCATCATCCAGCGCCAGCCAGCAGGAGGTCGCTCGTTTGTCCGGTACATTAAGCCAGTAGGCTTCGTCCTGGTGCCAGGGCGTAATCGTATCGGTATAAGGAGCCTTATCAATCAGCATATCGAAATCCATTTCGGAATCTTCGCCAATCAACTCGCGGCTGATAGCTGCTGCCCGCTGGTGAAACGGCATCCTCAATACGTCCGGTACAAAATCACTGGGCCACATGATTTGGGTGATGTTTTCTTTGCCCGTGTTCTTGCCCAGTCCGGCACCTAAATCCGAACGGTTCAGGCCCGCGTCGATCCGTCCCGATAGGAACTCGTCATAAATTGCTTTGTACTGGTCAATCTCTTCGGGTGAAACGATGGCATAAACCGTCAAATAGCCATTCTCGTTAAAAAACGAAACCTGTTCAGCTGTTAAAAATGGAGCAGTCATTGCGTGTTCTATAACTATATTTTGTAGTTTACAACGTAGGGCAAATGTTTCACCCAAAAGTAAGGGCAATTCCGTTTTTTGTCTTTCGATATTATAGGAACATACAATTTCATACATGGATGATTTTGAAACTCGCTCGACTACGGAGCGTACCATTATCCAACTAAATACCTTCAATATCGACGAAGTGCACCGACTTGGGCGGTACAGTTATACTCATGCACAAACTGGTTTGCCCGAACACACCCACGAAGGCATGATGGAAATCTGCTACTGTGAAAAAGGATTGCAGGTGTATGCGGTGAATGGGCAGGAATTTTTTGTGAAAGGCGGGGATACATTCGTTACCTTTCCTGGGGAGCTACATGGGACAGCGCACCACCCTGAAGAAAAGGGAGCATTATACTGGCTCATCCTAAAAATACCGACGGAGGGGTCGTTTCTTAACTTTACTGGCCCGGATGCATCGGCGTTAATCCAGGCGCTCCTAACGTTACCCAGCCGACATTTTAAAGGCAATCGAAGCTTGAAGAAATACCTGGATGATCTGTTTACCCTGTATCATGATCACTCTAATCCACTGAGCCGGATTCGGGTTATGAACTTACTTACTAGTTTTTTACTGACCGTAGTCCAATGCTCGCTCAAGAGTATGGAATTGCAGCCATCCGACCAGAAAATTAAGATTAGTCAGTATATCCGTTCCAATTTACATACGAATCTGAGTATCGAGGTACTAGCTCGTCAACTGCACTTTTCGGATTCGCACTTTAAGAGTTGGTTTAAAAAAGAGTTTGGCATGCCTCCTGCAGACTATATTTTACGGTTACGTATTGAAGAAGCTAAAGCCCTTTTACGATGCGCAAGAGCAAATACGGTTACCGACACCGCGTATCGCCTTAATTTTTCGTCTTCACAATATTTCTCAACCGTTTTTAAAAAGTATACAGGGATTACCCCAACTGACTACCGTAACTTATCAGCGAGTGATGTCTTGTCTTGAATTTATGGCGGCTATTCTGGACGGTTTTGGTCGGGGATTAGACATGTATAATTAATGACGGTAAAAGCTTTCTGTATACGATTAGAAATGAACTAATTAGTGAAAAACAAAGCCAGGATTTCAACTTTATCTTTGAGAGCCGGTTGGTACACTGGTTGTTTCAGTCTAAATAGCTTCTTTAGCAAACCCATTATCTGTTTGCGGTAAAATAAGTTGTACTGATCTTTTCCGAAACCAGTTGGCCAATGCTGAGCCCGTTACAGTTTGCAAGGGTCCAAAAATTGCCGATGCCAGTCCGACAGTGGCTACTTTTCCCATTTGCAAAGCTAGTCCCGTGGCTGCTCCACCATTCTGCATGCCTACTTCAAACGCAATCGTTCGGCGATCTTTTTTGGGTAAACCAGCGAGTAGGGCTGTAAAATAGCCAACACTCAGCCCAATAATATTGTGTAAAAGGCAGGTAATAATTAGCAAGCCACCTACCTGCAAGCGATTGTCGCGTCCGGAAGTGGTGATGATGACCGTATTGATCACGATACCCAGCATGGCCGAAAACGAGAGGCCGTTTTCGATCATTGCCCGGCTAATTTGTTGACGCTTTTTAAGTAAAATGGCAACTAGCATGGGTAGCCTATAAAACCAGGGCCAATACCAGTTATGCAATCCAGTGATCCCTGGACATTGAAAAGCATAATTTGCAAGCCATGGTATCGAGTCGGGTGGATGGCCTGATTCTGGCCATTACGCGGGAGACGAACGATATAACCTTAGTTGGTTTTTCCAACGCGCCCCATAGTACGTTCGTTACGCCACCACTGACGCCTGTTGTGCGGCCCATTCACAAAATTGGCCAGTTGGTAGCTCAATTATTAATTCGTCAACTCAATAACCTCAGTAGTTTATATCCAAAATTCATTTATTGAATACGACATTGATGATCCGTAAATCAACTCGCGAGTTAGGATAGAACGCAGATATTCATGATTCTTATGATTTTCGCGGCTGAACATGATCAATCATAGAAATCATGAGAATCGGCGTTCTATTTTTAGTCATCCTCATTTCTTGCTCTGCCGCAGTAGATCGCGCTCTTTCAGTAACTCTTCCCAGGTCCAGGGTTTGGTTCGGCCAGCCGTTTGTTCCCGGATTTTCTTGACCTGCTCCGGTTTCACCAGCACGAAGTTGTTCATATAGCCCGACGACATTTCGGGGAAGCTCTGCATACCCAACTCCAGCCGAACATAGGTCAGCACCGACGCGATCCATTCATCGCTATTGGTGCCCATTGGCGGCATCAGTTCATGGTAGGTAACGCCATCGACGGGCCCAGTCAGGCCCTGAAGTAAGATCTTGATTACTTCGTCGCGGTTTTCCAGCAACTTGAACTTTCCGGCCAGATGGGGGGCAATTTTCGTAGGCGTTCCCTGCCCCTGCGACCCGTGGCAGGTGGCACATAGCGCCGTGAAAATCTGAGCGCCTTCCCGTACCAGTTGCCGATCGGTCGGATTTAAAGCTGCGAGTCTGCTGCTGCCGATCTTTCGGATCTCTTCTGCCTTTTTCAGCGTACGCTCGATACCCGTTAGCACAGCATGATCGGCATGACTGGCCAGAATGGATTGCGCAATGGCTTTTGCTTTCCCGGCTTTGCTGTAGGAAAGCGACAACACAAGTTGAGAAAGGACATCGTAGCTATCGTCGGTTTTTAGCGACTCCAGTTTGTCGAGCAGTTGCGCATCATTCGTTTTGAGCCAGGGTTCACTAAGCCATACCGCCGTTTTTCGCACGTCCGAATTCGGGTCACTGAGCACGGCCAGCACCGTTGGTTTGTCCAGGGCCTCCAGCCCTTCCAGTGTCCATAAGGCATGTATGCGGGTAATGGGCGTTGGTTTTTCAGCAAGTACCCCTTTGTCGCCCAGGGCGATTTGCTTCAGTGATGCGACTACCGATTTATCGTTTCGGACAATGATTTCTTTTTGGGCATTGTCTCGCCACCAGCCATTAGGATGCGCCAGGTAAGTAATCAATTTACGCGTTGGGTCGTTCAATAGGTTAGGGACTGGGCCGGGCTTTATGCCATCGTAGACCAGTCGATAAATTCGACCCCGTTGTATGTTCTTGTTCAGTCCTTTGGTCATGATCTGATCGTAGAGGTAGCTGCCCGGCTGCGCCCAGGTCGACTCCTGAATAATGCCCCGATACATATCCACGATGTACAGACAGCCATCTGGCCCCGTGTAGGTATTGATCGGTCGAAAATTCATATCGGTCGAGGAGATGAACTCGTCCTGATGGTAGACATTAGCGAGCAGAATTTTCCCATCTTTATTCTGAATATTGGCTCGCCGAATAACGCGCGCAACGGGCTCGGATACGATATAATCACCAAACATACTGGCCGGGAGTCGGTCGCCCCGAAAAACAGACTGCCCGCAAATCGATGTAAAATCGGCCATGGTACTATCGGGTCGCAATGTTTTGGGGCCACCGTTCACATCGGGCGTTTTGATGGCTGGCCAGACGTGATTGAACCCTTCCTCAAACGCATCCGGAAAATCAAGCTGACCATAGGCCGGATTGATCTGGAAACCAGAAGCCGCAATGCCGGCAGCTGCTCGGCTGAAAAAGACCCGTCCGTAATCGTCGTGGGTCAGGCCCCATTGACCAGCGGCATTGGGCAGCGTATCTGCTTTCAGTACGCCATTTTTGTATCGGTACCGAATCGGATCGATGGTTTCATAAATCCAGTTATCCAGGTTCCAGTCCAGCCCGCTACGCTGGTGTTCCACATTGCCAAACGCCTTTCGTTTGCTTTGAAACACGGGCCTTTTTTTGTCGGCTTTGCCATCGCCATTGGTGTCCCGATAGGCATAAATATCGTAGGAATCTGTTTCGTTGACGAGTAGCTCATGACCGACGGTCAGAATGGCGCGGGGCATCAATAAATGATCGATAAACACCGAACTCTTGTCCATTTTTCCATCGCCATTGGTATCTTCCAGCAGCATGATCCGGCTTCGGGGCTGATTTTGGCCGGTAGCCAGTACCGTTTGCATGTAGGTTTCCATTTGGGCTACGTACAAACGGGCGTTACCATCCCAGGCGAGAGCTACAGGCTCCGAAATCATTGGCTCACTCGCAACCAATTCGAGGTGGTAACCCTTGGGAAGTCGGAACGTTTTCATGCTTTCGAGGGGCGAAAGCGGCACTGTGGATGGAGTCTGACTAACTGTGCGGGGCGTCTCAAATGGGTCTTCCTGCGAACTCGTATTGATACTATCCGAATATCGGGCAGCAGCCAGGCATAGGATTGAAAAGAGGATACTAGTGGCAGCAATCCAGAAAGTACGTTTCATAGAGAGAAACTATTTTTTTTGACAGGATTTACAGGATGCACAGGATTTTGTGTGGTGTCGATTTCTCTTTGTGGTGTCGGTTTCTAAAACCGACATGTTTAGGTTTCTCAAAACCTACTGGTGTCAGATGTGAGCATCTGACACCACGGTCAAAAATCCTGTGCATCCTGTAAATCCTGTCGAAAAGAATAAATTAGGGAAGTTCTTCGAGCGTAATATCTTTATAAGCAACCTGTGTCATGCCAGCTCCGTGAATTTGAAGGCCAATTAATCCCGATTGAGGAATGGTTTCATCCAACTCTGTATAGTTGACGGTCTGATTCCCATTTACATACAAACGAATACGCCGATTTTCGGCCCTAATCTCGTACGTATTCCAGTCGCCTACTTTGACCCACTTTGCCATCTTCACTGAGTCGGGCTGGACCAGCGTTACCTTCCGGCGGGATTCATCGTACAGACTCCCCCAGTATTTGGGTCCCCAATCGGCCTGATAGCCAATCATTTCGTAGGGCGGGTTCGTGAGTCGTTTACTGCGAAACTGGATGCCCGCGTTCACAAACCCTTTCGTGCCCGTTAGCTTGACTTTCAACCGCATCACAAAGTTGGCGTAACTGCGGGTGGTGCACAGGAAATCGTTGTGCGGGGCCATTTGGCCCGGTCGTCCGGCGGCAATGGTGCCGTTCTCGATTCGCCAGGTGTTTACGGTGTCGCCCTCCCAACCCCGGAAGGTCTTACCATCGAAAAGCTGCGTCTTTGGGTAGGTAGCGTGAGTCATAAAACCCGTCTTGAATACGACCGCAACGAGGAGTAAGGGCAGAAATGATTTCATAGAGTAGCTTTTTTTGACAGGATTGACAGGGAGGATATTTAAACTTTTGTTTTACTAATGCTTTTGTCATCCCGACGCAGGAGGGATCTTCGGTATTTTGTTTTTTTAGGCAGTTACCAAAGATCCCTCCTGCGTCGGGATGACAAAAACACACCGATTAGTGCTTGATTTTAGAAAGTTCAAAAACAGGATTGAGAAAAATTGAAAAATCCTGTTTTATCCTGTCAATCCTGTCGAAAAATAAACGTATCAATAGCCGGGGTTCTGTTTCAGGTCAGGGTTAGTAATGATTTCGCTGACGGGAATTGGATAGAGCAGGTCCCGGTCCGTCACGTTAAAAGCGGTGGCGATGGGTGCACTACCCGTCGGATAGTAATAGGCCTGCGGATTAGCTTTGATTTTGGCCCCCTTGGCCGACAGTACTTGAACTGCCAATCCACTTCGGACCAGATCGTGCCAGCGCTTATTTTCAAAAGCCAGCTCGATCTGACGCTCTTTCAAAATACGGGTACGCATATCGGTCTGGCTACCAGCAGCCAGTGGGGATAAGCCTGCCCGCGTCCGAACCTGATTCAGATAACCCACTGCATCGGCCTGACGCCCTTGCTCGTTCGTTACCTCAGCCAGCATTAAGAGCACTTCGGCATACCGATAGATCGGCCCATTGTCGGCCGTTTGCCCATAAACAGCGTGCGGATGCAGGTATTTTTTGATATAGGGTGTATGGTTGTAGTACGGAATGCCGATTAAGGGCGATGGACCTGTATAGAAGCCAATGGATGCTGAAAACCGCTGATCGTTGAGCGTGTCTTCATAGGCTTTTAGTAAATCGGGCGTCGGTACATTGTAGCCACCATAATTTTGCTGCGACGCTGGTTTTACGCCCGTAAGTATCGATGGATCGGCTAGTATGGGGATGAACAGATAAGGCAATGCGTTATAGATTGCCTGCGATGTTCCTTCTGCATATTGCACATCGAAAATAAGCTCACTATTGCCTTTATTGGTCGGTTTAAAAATATCCGCATAGTTGGGCAAAAGACTGTATCCCAGTGTTGTCACTGTTTTCAGCGCTGTTTCGGCATCGGCCCAGGATTTCTGATTGATGTAGGCATCGGCCAGTAACGTATACGCGGCCCCCGATGTAGCCCGACCGGGTGCCGAGGCTTTGGCGGGTAAGAGTTTAGCGGCTGCCGCAGCATCTGTACCAATCTGTTTATACACATCGGCGACTTCAGCTCTTGCTTTAAAGGTGTCTTTGTAACCTGTAGCTGGGTCCAGAAATAGCGGAACACCTCCGAAATTTTTTACCAGGTCGAAATAGGCAAACGCACGCAGAAAAAGGGCCTGTCCTTTCAAATTCGATTTAACGGATTCATCGAAACTGGCAGCATCGATTGCTTTCAGCACCTGATTCGCCCGGGCTATCATGAGATAGCAATTCGTCCACTTGCCCGATGTATAGGTGTTATTGGTTTCCACCGTAAACGTTGCAGGATCTTCCTGCGGCTTTCCGCCCCGTTGGGCAACATTATAAATAAAGAAGGTGTTGTCAGAACGCATCTCGTTCAGAATCCAGTCCTGATTGTACAGTCCCTGAAGTGGCGCGTAAATCCCGCCAACGGCCTGTTCAAAGTCTGTCTGCGATTTGTAGAAACTATCAGCCGTCAACGACGTTTCTGGAACGACATCCAAAAAATCATGGCAGGCACTTAGCGAAAAAAATAAGATACTTAAGGCTATGAGTTTGATTTTCATGACGAATCCTTGTTTAGAAACCAATATTTACGCCGAAACTGACCGTGCGGGGAACGGGATACGATCCTTCATCGACACCCGGTGAACTACCACTGGATACATTTCGCGTATTCACTTCCGGGTTTCCCGGATACTTGGTAATGACCCAGGCATTCTGAATGCTGCTGTACACCCGCAGGCTCCGAATGGTTTTTACCTTGAGCGGAAGCGTGTAGCCTAGCGTAATATTTTTGAACGACAGGAAGCTCCCGTCTTTCAGGTATCGGGTGCTCCAGCGGTCGCGTTCCAGATAGGTAGTTCCCTGCTGCACGCTGCCATATTTACCCGCGCCGGGATCTGTAGGTGATTTCCAGCGGTCTTTTACTTCTTCCAGCACGTTAAATGGGCCATCCAGATTGGTCAGCCAGTTTTCGTAATGTGCCAGAATCTGGTTGCCATAACTGCCCGTAATGGTCAGGCCAAAATCAAGATTTCCAAAATTGAGTTGATTGGTCAGGCCAAAGATATATTTAGGCCAGGGGGTTCCGGTTGTGGTATAATCTTCCGGGAATGTAATTTTCCCGTCGCCGTTCAGATCCCGGAACTTAATGGTGCCAACCTGCGAATCAGCGTACTTTGGCGAACTGTCAAAATCCTGCTGATTCTTGTAAACACCATCCCAAACGGCTCCGTAAAATTGACCAACCGGCGAACCCACTTGCGAAATATGGCTGTAGAACCCATAATTGAGCATTCCCTGGTAAATAGCGTTGGTTTTTTCGGTCGATAGTTTTTCTACCCGGTTTCGATCAAACGAAAGGTTGAGCGTCGTAGTCCAGGTAAACCGGTTTCTATGGATATTGGTGGTGCTAAGGCCAATTTCGTGCCCCCAGAATTTCAGCTCGCCAATGTTGGTTTGAATGCTACTAAAACCCGACGATACAGGAACCGAAACGTTATACAACAGATCGCTGGACGTTGTACGGTAATAGTTATACGTCAACTGAATCTGATCATTCAGCAGGTAGACATCGGCACCGATGTTAAACTGTTTTTTTCGTTCCCACCCCAGGTTATTATCGCCCAGATTGTTGGCGGCCCTACCCTGGAAAAGCGTATTCCCGAAGTCGTAGTAAGTTGGGCCAACCGTTGATCGGAAGGAGTAGTTGCCGATTTCGAAGTTCCCTGTGATTCCGTAGCTAGCCCGCAGCTTTAAAAATGAAACAGGCGTTAAGTGCCAGAAATTTTCTTTCGAAACAATCCAGCCTACCGAAGCCGACGGGAAATTTCCCCACCGATTATTGGGCCCAAAGCGCGACGAACCATCGCGACGAATAGAGGCCGTAAAGAGATATTTGCTTTTATAGTTATAATTCACGCGGGCCAGAAACGATAGCAAAGCCCATTTCTGAACATCGCTGGTAACGACCGTTCTCCCAGCCGCACTTACTGCCTGCACTTTGTCGTCCGTATAATTGGTCGCCGTAATCAGGTTGTTCTCACTTCTGAACTGTTGAGCGGTAAAATCGACCAGCGCGTCGATGCTATGCCCGTTAAATTCGTTCTGATAGGCCAGTGAGTTTTCATTCATCCAGTTATACATCCGGGTCGTATTATCGGAGCCGCTCGGAATCCGGGGTGGAGGAGTGAATAAAACGCCAATGGTGGAAGGGTTGAACTGGAATATGTTGTTGTTGCTCAGTTGAATATTGGCCGTTGTTTTGGCTTTCAAGCCCTTTATGATTTCGTATTCAACGTAGGCATTCGAAAGCAATGCCTGGGTTTTATTTTTATATACTTTTTCCTGGGCTACCCGAAGCCAGTTTGGATTGCCAAACGAAGCCGGGTCCGAAGCCGTTAGCGCCAGGCTACCATCGGCATTGTAGGGACTGGCCAGTGGACTCGTTGCTAACGCTCCGGAAATAATATTTTCAGTACCATAGGGCCCGCCATCGGTTGCAAAATTGGTGTTATAGGCGTAATTGGGAGCCAGATTAAAGCCGACTTTGATTTTATCACTGGGCGTAAATTCCGTATTCACACGAAGCGAAAGTCGTTGGAAACCAGTACCAATCACAACCCCATCCTCCTTGAAATACCCTCCGGTAACGGAGGTAAGGAAGTTTTTAGAGCCAGAACGAAGGCTCAGGTTGTAGCTTTGAACAGCGCCAGTTCGGGTTACGACATCGAACCAATTGGTACCTTTTCCGGCGTATTGGGCCGGATTCTGGAAAGCCGGATTCACCGTTCGCCCGTTCAATTCGGCAATTTCTTTCTGAAACTGGGCATATTCCTCCGCGTTCATCATTTTCAGCTTCCGGGCATCGGGAATCTTTTCAAAACCATAATAGGCGCTAAAGTCAATTTGTGTTTTGCCCGCTTTAGCCTGTTTTGTCTGAATCAGCACCACGCCATTACCGGCCCTCGATCCGTAGAGCGATGAGGAAGCGGCATCTTTCAACACGCTGATACTCTCAATTTCGGCCGGATTGATCGTGTTGATATCGCCCGTAATGGGCATGCCATCGACTACATACAATGGACTAGCGCCAGCCGTAATCGACACCGAACCCCGAACCTTAATATTCATGCCTTCGCCGGGTCGTCCGCTCACCTGGTCGATGCGCACACCAACCAGTTTACCCTGCAACATTTGAGCGACCTGTGCCACCGGTGGGTCTTTCAGTTCTTTGGCCGAGGCAATGGCAATAGCCCCCGTAATGTCCTCTTTCTGCTGCGTACCATAGCCAACGACCACCACTTCATTCAGTGATTTCATATCCGGTTTCATCTGTACATCAAGGGTGGTTCGATTTCCAACAGTCACCTCCTGACTCTGATAGCTGACAAACGAGAAAACCAGGGTAGTAGCCTCATCAGGAAGCAGTAGTTTGAAGGCTCCTTCTGAATCGCTGGTAGTACCACGGGTGGTATTTTTAACGACTATACTCACGCCTGGCATACCTACGCCATTCTCATCAATTACCCGCCCGGATACAGGCCGTTCAGCCAATGTCGCACCTCCTTGTAGGCGTGCCATCCCCTGGTGTTCGATTAAGTGGGCATCTATTGCTGGTATCTGGTTAGGGTCATTACTTGTATGGTGGGCAAGCTCTGTCAAGGATGATTTTTGTTTTCTATCGGTTTCGCCCGTTACAATAATGTAGTTGTTTTTTACTTTCCGGTAGTGTAAGCCAAGGGGTTGAAGTAATGTGGCCAGGCTAGCCTCGAGGGTTGCTCGTGGCTGTGTGGACTGGGCCGAAACATATAGGTTGCGAAGGGCTCGTTCTTCAAATAGAATGTTAACATGATAACGATCCTTAAGCTGTTGAATGGCATCGGTTAGTCGGTGCGTTTCGGCCTGACGAACAGCTGATTTATAGGAGCTATTTTGTGCCAGTAGTTGAGCCGACGTAGGTAAATAGCCTAATGCTAATAGACCAATAAGAACGTGTGTCCTAGTCCTAGTTTGGAGTTTAGGACGAACTCGTAAAAAGCAGTTCATATTCAGGGTAGTTAAAGGCTGTTTAGGAATGCACAGGAGACTAGCCTATTTCAGGCTAGCCCTTACCTGACAGATACAGAATCCATCGACTACCCTAATAAAAAAATGTAGTTTTTTGTAAAAAAAGTCATAAAGTAAACAGGCAGAACTGGTCGTAGTTCTGCCTGTTTACTTTATGACTTGGGTAACTTATTGAATTGGCTGTGTGAGTGTAAAGCTACCGGGCGAATACTCGACTTTTAAATTCATCATTAACCCTAATGCCTGTACTAGCTCATCGGCCGTTTCGGCCTCAAACGTACCCGATAGTCTACGATTCCTTAACTCAGGCTGCGGGACAACTATGTTTACGTTGAATGTATCGTGCAATTGAGTTATTAGTTCACTCAGAGGAGTATCGTGAAAAATAAACTGATGATCATGCCAGGTAACCCGAGCCGATTCAGGGTTAAAACGCTGTTTTTGAAGTTTTTTTTCTTTAGAAACCGTTACCAGATCACCTGGTGAGAGCAGACATGGCCCTGTTGCGACAGGCGTTGTCATACTAACTTGTCCGGTTTTGAGCATAACGCGCGTGGTATTTCGGCGGCTATTAACCACAAAAATAGTTCCCAGGACTTCAATAACCGTCTGATCGGGGGTATGCACGCGAAATCGTTGATTATCTGGCTGGTGGGTCACCCGGAACTGCGCTTCGCCTGTTAGCCAGATGTTCCGGGTTCCTCTGCCAAAACCAAAACGGGCATACTGTAATGACGAATTAGCTCCTAATTCTACATCGGACCCATCGGGTAAACGAATCGTTTGAATTTGACGGTATCCATTCGTCCAGGTTATATAATACCAATAATCGATGGATAACCATAAACTCCCGATCAGCAGTATCGAAGCGGCTATGGCCAGCCGCGCATGAGCCCGAAACCATGTTTTGGCTTGAACGGTAAATGCTGGATCGATAGGTGAAGGTTCAATCTTGAAAGGGGCTGAAACAGCCTCTTGATCAGTCTGCTGCATGAACTGTAAAAATCGCTCATGCGCCCTCGTCAAGTCTGGTTGAAATTGTGGATGTTGCCGCTCCCATTCATCCAGATACGTAAAATACAACGTGGCCCCTTCCGGCGTAGTTAGCCAGGACTCAACCTGTTGCCGTTCTAAGGGTGTAGCCTGGTGGGCAAAATAAGCAAAAATGGTAGCTTTGGTTGGATATACTTGAGGCTCATTCATGGTAGCAGAACTTTACGGAAAAGGGCGAGCGCTTTCGTTACGTGGGCTTCGACAGTTTTTAAGGAAATGTGCAACTCGTCGGCGATTTCCTGATTCTTGCGGCCCTCGAATCGGCTAAGCAGAAACACTCGCCGAACGGCTGGACTAAGTGCGTTCATCACCGCTTCGATCCGTTCATTCAATTCATCAAACTGGATCTGATCAACCGGTGAAGTGGCCCCAATAAATGAATCCAGCAGAATCACCTGCTCGGTTGAAATGGTTTGACCAGCCTCTCGCTGTAGATAGAGAAGACAATTCTGTCGGACAGCCCGGTAAAGGTATGCCCGGTATGAATAGTCGATTCGTTCGTACAATCGTTTTTGCCAGAATGTCTGAAAAAGATCAGCCACAATATCTTCCGCGAGATTTTTGTCATAAACGAATCGCACCGCATGACTGCATAATGGTTGATAATAGCGTCGAAACAGCAGATCGCACCCCTGATATGCATCCATTTGGAAAGCACGCCGAATCAATAGCTCGTCGTCAGGTTTCGGCTGCATAGTAACCATAAGCAGGTCATGATGTTGTTGAGACAAACCATCGCCTGGCAAGTCAACTGGGAGGGGAAGAGTAGGAGCCATGCATGTTTTAGACAATCTGTACAAGGCTTAAGATACAGAAAGGGCAACCACCCCTAATTAACTGCTAAAAAATAGTATAATGCTGATCTTCTAACGGTATACTAAGAATTCTTTATTCCCATGAGAAAATTTCTCTTAGCCGGAATAGGACGTTTTTCTGAACGATTTTGGTCACCGATTATGACAAGTTCAGTTAATGATGATAACTGCCCTTTTTGTGAACAGTCACAAGTGAACTAAACTATCCGAATCAGTCAATGTAAGTTACATAACCATCACATTGGTAGGGAGGCTATTGGCGCAATAAGTTAAAGAGAGCTACATTAACAAAAAGCGTTTCTTTCCACTTCTTTTCAGAGCGTAGCACGCCAAGCTGCTCTAAACTACGTAAATATTTGGAGGCTGTTCGTCGATCGATTTCTAGCCGATCAACCAAATATTCGATCTTGCTATACGGGTATTCGAATAACACCTCAACTAACTCTTTGCTATATACTTTGGGGGCTTGGCTGCGAACTTGCTCAACCGTCTGGTCAAATAGCCCTTGTTTGCCGAGCGGTTACCTCAACTGCTTGTAAGATGAATAATATCCAATCTTCCCAGTTCTGTTCCGTACGCACAGCCTGTAAAATTCGGTAATAGTCCGCTTTGTGCTCAATGATGTAGCCACTTATGTAAAGAATGGGTTCACCTAATAAATCGTGAAGGAGTAGATAAAGTACATTGATAATGCGTCCAGTACGCCCATTGCCATCATAAAAGGGATGAATGCTCTCAAACTGGTAATGTTGAATGGCCAACTTAATGAGCAACGAAACCTGGTCCGGCTCATTTGTATTGAGATACTCTTCCAGATTATGCATCAACCCATTGAGCACAGAAGGATCATCGGGAGGTGTGTAAATAACTTGGTTGGTGCGATCATTCCGTAGGCTGGTACCGGGGAGCCGACGGATACCTGCCTGGTTTTGCCGTGCGACGGTCCGATCCAGTTCCTGCTGAATCTGTAGGATACCGTTGGTACTTAAAAACCTCTTCTGTTTGATGAAGTGATAACCTGTGTAGAGAGCTTGTCGGTAGCGCAGTACTTCTTTGGTAGCTGTATCAACATCTTGTCCTTTGACAGTCAAGGCCCGATAGAGCTTGTCATCAGTGGTAATAATGTTTTCAATTTCCGAGGAAGCCTTGGCTTCTTTGAGCACCAGCGCGTTAATTAAGATAGCGGGATTGGGTAACAATCGGCTCAACCCTTTTAATTCAGCCAGCGCCGAAGCCGCCCGGCTTTCCTTCCGCAGGATCGGTATGGTTTCAACGAGTTCACGCCAGGCGGTAAGAAGGGTAGCTTATTGTAAGGAAGTTCGGCTCGAAACTGATTCATGTACATTCTATGTACACGATACGGTAATCATGTACATTCTATGTACATGATTGTTTTTACAAGCCCGAACGAGATTTTGTCTGCCAAACCGTTTAGGGTGTATATTTCGGCGAGGTTGGTTCTGAGCCACTTTTGGTGATGATAGTATGTTCATAAAGTATGCTATCTTCATTTTTATTGCCATTTTAACTGGAATTGCAAATAGTAACTTCACAACCGAACCTGGTTATAGTAGCACTAACCAGCACAGCTTTATTTAGTAACTGTCCGCTTTGTGGAACGGCTAGTCACCGTATTCATAGTCGCTATAACCGTACCTTGGCCGATCTACCACTGGTAGGCCAATATCAACAATGGCAGCTCAAGGCGCGTAAATTCTTCTGCGATAATCCAGTCTGCCCTCGCAGGATCTTTACCGAGCGTTTTGAGTCCATCATCCAGCCCTATGCCCGTTGCACCCAGCGATGTATGCAACAACAGACGCAATTAATGCAAGCGGTTGGAGCTCGACCAGGTCAGCGCATGGGAACGCTTTTCCGTTTACCGGCCAGTAGCACCACACTTTTACGACGGTTACGGGCTCAATCCATTAGCATTGCCCATACACCAAGGGTACTTGGGGTGGATGATTTCGCTTTTCGAAAGGGAGATCGATATGGAACAATCTTAGTAGATTTAGAGACCCATCAAGTGGTTGATTTGTTGCCAGATCGAGAAACCACCACACTCAAAAATTGGCTAGAGCTCCATCCTGAGCAGCAAGCCAAGCACCACCACAGGCTGTCCAAATCGCTGATCGATGGCACTTGTTAAAAAATCTAGGAGAAGCTATTCAACGGTTTGTTGAAAGCTAACGAGTATGCTTACAGCAAACTACACAAGAATTAACAAGTACTTCGTCTGTATCACAGACGGTAGAATTGATTAGTAATCAGGTCATTACAAGAGAACCATCAACGCCTTTTCTATCGGCTCGGCAATCTAAATTTGAGGAGGTTAAACCATTGCGGCAACAAGGTTATTCTATTTTGGGCATTGCTACCCAATTGAAACTATCACGCAATACAGTAAAAAAATACCTCACCTGGTCAACTTATCCAACTAAGACTAGGGTTAGGGTACCACGCCATTCATCGGGCATCTTAGCTTTTGAAGATTATATTCGACAGCGCTGGCAGGAAGGTGAACAACGGAGTGCTTATCTCTACGCAGAGGTTAAGCAGCAAGGCTTTTTGGGCAGCAAGTCGAGTGTCTTTTGATTAGTCAGAGATTACCCTCGCAAGGCACAGCTCGTTCTTCCTTTGGCTGACAAGCCGGTTCCTTATTCGGTCCGTCAATCAGTCGATGGCTAAGTTTGCCCCTTGAGTCCTTATCGAAAGCCACTGATCGAGCTTTCATGGATCAATTCTTTACCAACTGTCCATTAGCCCAAAAGCTACATGAATTAGCCGTTAGGTTCCGAACGATGATGGCAGAACGGCAGGTAGAACATCTGGATAGTTGGTTAATAGAAGCACAAGAGTCAAACATTAGCGCTTTACGGCAGTTTAGCCTCAACTTATGTCATGATTCCCAAGCGGTGCGTCAGGCATTTTGTTCGGTCTGGAGTAATGGCCAGGTAGAAGGGCAGCCGGGCCGCCGTCGCGGTGAATCGGCTGAAGACTATCAAGCGAACCATGTATGGCCGAGCCAGTTTTGACCTATTGCGAAAACGAGTGGTTGGATTGGGCTAATCACCAAAAGTGGCTCAGAACCAACCTCGCCGAAATCTCCATATTAGGCAGTAATATGATATAAATCAGTAGGATATAGATTCTAAATCAGCGTATGGGATGGGAAATAGGGGCTTCTTTGTTGAGTTCATTTTAACCTACCTGACGATGAAAACGATCATTGTACCAACTGACCTGAGTGCCGATACAGAAGCTGCCTTATCGGTAGCTGTCGATCTAGCCAGAACGTATCCTGCCCGTATACTCCTACTGCACTCGGTAGTTTATCCGTTTCCAGTAGCTGCCTTTCCGGAAGCCACAATACTTACCGCAAATCGAACCCTCGATGACGACCGACAGATCGAACAGGAAGCAAAAAGAGCCCTGGAGCGGCTAGCCTCGAATAGTAATTACAAAGGCATTGCCATTATTCCTACCTTATTGGCAACCGGGCAAGATCTGGCCCATTCAATTACCGATCAACCTGCTGATCTTATCGTGATGAGATCGTCGGGAACAGTTGGTTTGGAGGAGTTGCTAATTGGCTCAAATGCCGAAACGGTTGTCCGACATGCGCATTGCCCTGTACTGATTATCAAGGAGCCTGTTGCTCATTTTCGACCTGAAAATATTGTCTGCGCCATTGACGTAGATGACCGTCTTAAAGCCATTCAGCATTATCCATTTCAAATGGGCGAGCAGGGGTTACACCAATTTTTATATATCCATACGCCCACCGACAGCCGGGTTCCTGAGGGCATTCGCGACTGGGTTAATGAGTTTGCCAGCGCTAAAGGAATTACCGAGTTTGACTGTATTATACGGCCGGGGAAGGATATATCGAGTGGCATTATTGATTATGCGAATGAGGTAAATGCAGATCTGATTGTATTATTCACGAATGGTCATACAGGTCTGCGGCACTGGATCGAGGGAAGTGTGGCCGAAGATGTGCTTAATCATTCAACAAAACCAGTTTTAGTGATGCGTGTATAAATCAACGTGTAAATGCTTGGATAATCAGTATGTTATCGTATGCTAATCAATTGCTGGGGTGATCACAATCAGAGTTTTGGTTTAGTGGTAGTCCTTAAAAAGTAATGATGGCAAGTAAACACCGCAGTCGGGCCGTAGTTTTGGGT
>NZ_BAAHBI010000016.1:0-3979 GCF_054776755.1 Spirosoma litoris
CTCCTGGAGTTTCATCAGCAACCCCTTGGTCTCTCCGGCCGCGAAGTTACCCTCCGGCATCAGGATGATAGGCGACAGATCGGGACCGGCCAGGGCTGTCACACTCACCAGCGCACTCTGGGAACAAACCCCGGTCGTGCCCACCAGGGTAAAGGTCTGCACCCCGGCTGTGGTCAGGCTGGCCGACAGGGCTGAGCCGGTGGTGGGGCTGGTCAGCAAGACCGTCGAAGGAGCGGTCCACTGGTAGGAGGTGGCCCCACTGGCCGATAGGCTCACCACCACCCCCACATTGGCCTGGGGTAAGGTTACTCCCGTCGAAAGACTTAGCACGGTGTTGCTGCTGACGGTGGTAGTAGCCGAAGCCGTACAGCTATTGGAGCCGGTCACCAGCACCGAATAGGTGCCCGGTGTGGTAACTGGCAGAATAGCATTGGGGCTACTGTTGCTCCACAGGTAAGTGCCCCCGCCCGTAGCGGTCAGGCTAAGGCTGGTGGTGGTGCAGCTCAGAATCGGATTCGAAGGAAGGATGCTGGCCGAGGGCGTGGCGTTGACCGAAAGGGATGTGATGGCCGTGGTGGCGTTGCCGTTCTGACTGACTATCAGGGTGAAGCTCTGGGTGCCGCTGCCGGAAGTTGTCCAGGGCTGACTCAGGGTGGGCGAGCTGGCTGTTGCGCTGGTGGTGCTGCTGCCGTTGGTGAGGGTGAAGCTGTAGCTGCCGGTCAGGTTGCCGATGGTAGCGGAGAAGCTGGTCACACTGCCTGCACAAATGGTGGCCGGACTGGCGATAAAACCCGAAAGAGTAATCCCCGTCGACTCAAAGAAATAAGCCGAACCGGCATTGGTAAGAGTGTTGGCTCCCGAAGCATCTTCATCGTCCTGGTAGGCCCCCGCTACGATCCGGTTCCCGCTGATGGCTACCGAATAGCCAAAACCATCATTAGCTGACCGGTCGGAAGCCACCAGTTTCTGCACCTGGCCCCAGTTGCCTCCTCCCCCCTGATTCTGGCTGAATACGTAAGCCGATCCAGCGAATGCGAGTGTATTACCTCCTGCGGCATCTTCAGAGTCTCCAACGGAACCTACCACAATCGTACTACCGCTGATGCCCACTGACTGACCAAAATAATCATTGGCTCCCCGGTCAGCAGCCACCAGCTTTTTCACCTGGCCCCAGTTATCCGTACCGCCCTGATTCTGGCTGAATACGTAAGCCGATCCAGCGAAAGTAAGTGTATTACCTCCTGCAGCATCTCCAGAGTCCCTGTAGGCACCTACCACGATGGTGTTGCCATTGATGGCCAACGAATAGCCAAAATAAACATACGTCCCCCGATCCGAAGCCACCAGCTTTTTCACCTGACCCCAGGTATCCGTCCCCCCCTGGTTTTGACTGAATACGTAGGCTGAACCCGCACCCATCACCGGATTACCGCCTACAGCATCATCCGCTTCATTGTAGGCACCTATCACAATGGTATTACCACTGATAGCCACTGAATAGCCAAATAGGTCCCCTTCTCCCCGGTCCGAAGCGACCAGTTTTTTGACCTGCCCCCAATTATTAGCACCCCCTTGATCCCGACTGAACACATAGGCCGAACCCGCACTTGGGAGCGAGTTACCACCCGTCCCGTCTTCTTCAAAAATAGCTCCCACCACAATCAGACTGCCACTGACGGCCACCGAAATACCAAACTGATCGTCGGCTCCCCGGTCCGAAGCGACCAGCTTTTTAACCTGGCCCCAGTTGTCGGCACCACCCTGGTTCTGGCTATATACATAGGCCGAACCCGCGTCAATAAGCGTATTCCCCCCGGCAGCATCGTCATCTTCCTGATTGGCACCTATCACAATGGTATTGCCGCTGATAGCTACGGAATAGCCAAATCCATCATTAGCGTCCCGATCAGCTGCGACTAGCTTTTTGATCTGGGTCCAGGTGCCGTTCTGACGTTTGAGCACATAGGCCGAGCCTGCATTGAGCAGAGGCTGACCACTACTGGCATCCGTATAATCCTGATAAGCCCCTACCACTGCATAATCGCCATCAATGGCAACTGAGAAACCATACTGCTGTCCACCCACATAATCCATTAGGGTCACTTTCTGCTCCTGCCCCCAGTTGCCTGTACCGCCCTGGTTCTGATTGAACACATACGCCGAACCTGCACCCGTCAGCGTATTCCCACCCGTAGCGTCTTCGCCGTCCTGATAGGCTCCTACCACAACCAGACTACCACTGATGCCCACCGAAATGCCAAACTGATCGCCAGCTCCCCGGTCGCTGGCGACAATCTTTTTGACCTGTCCCCAGTTACCCGCTCCCCCCTGGTTCTGGTTGAACACGTAGGCGGCTCCAGCACCGCTTAGCATATTGCCACCAGCAGCATCTCCAGAATTTATAGGCGCTCCCACCACAATCGTACTACCGCTGATACCCACTGAAACACCAAATGTATCCCCAGCTCCCCGGTCGCTGGCAACAATCTTTTTGACCTGTCCCCAATTGTCGGTGCCCCCCTGGTTCTGGCTGAACACGTAGGCTGAACCCGCTTTTATAAGTGTATTGCTCCCCGTAGCATCTTCATTTTCCCAATAGGCCCCCACCACAATCAGACTTCCACTAATGGCTACCGAAGAGCCAAAATCATCATCCGCTGCCCGGTCAGCGGCTACCAGCTTTTTAATCTGGCCCCAGTTGTCGGTGCCTCCCTGGTTCTGGCTGAACACATAGGCCGAACCCGAATTACTGAGTGAATTACCTCCTGCTGCATCTTCATCTTCTCGGTAGGCTCCCACCACAACCAGACTACCACTGATGCCCACCGACCAGCCAAAGGTATCAGTTGGCCCCCGGTCTGAGGCTACCAGTTTCCTGACCTGTCCCCAGTTATCAGCCCCGCCCTGGTTCTGGGTGAATACATAGGCCGCACCCGCAGTATTCATCTGATTTCCCCCTTCAGCATCACGAGATTCCCCAGGAGTACCCACCACAACAGTATTGCCATTGATGGCCACCGAATAGCCAAACCGAGCAATAACTGCTCGGTCAGTAGCTACCAGCTTTTTGACCTGCCCCCAGTTATCAGTGCCCCCCTGGTTCTGGCTGAACACATAAGCCGAGCCTGAATTTAAAAGTGGATTGCCACCCGTAGCATCCTGGTCTTCCAGGTAGGCTCCTACTACAATCAGGCCACCACTGATAGCCACTGAACTGCCAAACAAATCACCAGATTCCCGGTCAGCGGCCACCAGCTTTTTGATCTGGGTCCAGGTGCCGTTCACGCGCTTAAACACGATGGCCGAACCTGCATACCCCAGCATAGTATTGCCATTAGCATCCTCAGATTCATAAGGCGCTCCTACTACGGCATAGTCCCCATCAATAGCGATTGATGTACCAAAATTATCACCCGATCCTCTGCCTGAGGAGGTGAGTGTGCGTCGGTCTGATGCCGCCGTTTTAATGATCTGGTTCCAGTCCTGAGCCAGTAACGAGTTTGAGAAAAGTAGCAATGCCAGTAGCCAGAGACTTTGCTGGCCCTGCCTCCCAAAGAAATATCGGGTAGCCCCCGCGCAGGTAGCAACCTGTCGGAATGAGAAAAAGAAAGTAGCCCGAAAAAGGCCAACCCAATGGGTTTGTTGTGAGTAGAAACGGTTCATAAACGGATCAGAGGCTTGTGCTGGTTGTAGCCCATTTAGACTACCCCAAAACTCCCCTCAATCCCACCTTCGCTGTTAACCCATTTTCGACATTCTTTTGCTCGTTTTCGACATTCTACCTTATATCACAAAAAAATAGGCTCCAATTGGAGCCTGAATAAAACACAATACCAGAAAACTGATACATATATACTAACCCCTAAGCTTCTGGCCCGGTCAGTGCGGGAACACCAAAAGCAACCAAGCAAAGGCCACTTTACAGGCCATTGATGATACGAGCGTAGACGTTGTTGAGCCGATTCACATCATAACTCCC
>NZ_BAAHBI010000017.1:0-54503 GCF_054776755.1 Spirosoma litoris
CTCCTGGAGTTTCATCAGCAACCCCTTGGTCTCTCCGGCCGCGAAGTTACCCTCCGGCATTAGGATGATGGGCGACAGATCGGGACCGGCCAGGGCTGTCACACTCACCAGCGCACTCTGGGAACAAATTCCGGTCGTGCCCACCAGGGTAAAGGTCTGCACCCCGGCCGTGGTCAGGCTGGCCGACAGGGCCGAGCCGGTGGTGGGGCTGGTCAGCAAGACCGTCGAAGGGGCGCTCCACTGGTAGGAGGTGGCTCCAGTGGCTGATAGGCTGACGGTCACCCCCACATTGGCCTGAGGTAAGGTCGCTCCCGCCGAAAGATTCGGCTCTGCACTGATCATTAGGGATGTAGTGACTGCGCTGGAAATACCGTAGGTACTGACGATCAGGGTAAAAGTCTGGGTACCGCTGCCAGTAGCGGTCAGGGACAGACTCAGGGCGGAAGAACTGGACGTACCGCTGGTGGTGCTGCTGCCGTTGGTGAGGGTGTAATTGTAGCTACCCGTCAGGTTGCCGATGCTGGCGGAGAAGCTGGTCCCACTCCCCACACAAATAGTGGCCGGACTGGCGATAAAGCCCGAAAGACTAATTCCGGTAAACGCGAAGAAATAGGCAGAACCCGCATTGGTAAGTGTATTGGCTCCGGTAGCATCTTTATCGTCCTGGTAGGCTCCCACCACAATTTGATCTTCACTGATGGCCACTGAGCGCCCAAACTGATCACCCAATCCCCGATCAGCAGCCACCAGCTTTTTGACCTGCCCCCAGTTATCGGTTCCTCCCTGATTTCGATTGAATACATAGGCCGAACCCGAATTACTGAGTGAATTGCCTCCCGCTGCATCTTTAGAGTCTCCATTGGCTCCCACCACAACCGTTCCCCCGCTGATATTGACCGAAACACCAAAATAAGTATTGATGGCCCGGTCCGAAGCCACCAGTTTTTTAACCTGACCCCAATTGTCAGCACCGCCCTGGTTCTGGCTAAACACATAAGCCGCACCCGCAACCGTGAGCGTATTGCCCCCTGCTGCGTCCTGGCCGTTCTGGTAAGCACCTATCACAATCGTACTACCGCTGATGCCCACTGACTGACCAAAATAATCATTGGCTCTCCGGTCAGCAGCCACCAGCTTTTTCACCTGGCCCCAGTTATCGACTCCCCCCTGGTTCTGGCTGAACACATAGGCTGAACCCGAATTACTAAGCGTATTATCTCCCGTAGCATCCTGGTCTTCCTGATTGGCCCCCACCACAATCAGACTTCCACTGATGGCCACCGCAACCCCAAACTGATCATTAATGGCCCGATCCGAAGCTACTAGTTTTTTAACCTGACCCCAATTGTCAGTGCCGCCCTGATTCTGGCTGAATACATAGGCCGAACCCGCACCGCTCAGCGTGTTGCCTCCTGTAGCGTCCAGATCGGCCCCACTATCGCCTACCACAATCAGACTGCCGCTGATGGCCACCGAAAAACCAAACAGGTCATTGGCAGCCCGGTCCGAAGCCACTAGCTTTTTGACCTGTCCCCAATTGTCAGTACCGCCCTGGTTCTGGCTGAACACATAGGCCGAACCCGCACCGCTCAGTGTATTCCCTCCCGCAGCATCTTCATCCTCCCCGTAGGCACCCACCACAATGTTATTGCCGCTGATGGCTACTGCACCGCCAAAAAAATCATTGGCGTCCCGGTCAGCAGCTACCAGCTTTTTGATCTGGGTCCAGGTGCCATTCTGGCGTTTGAGCACATAGGCCGAGCCTGCATTGAGTAAAGGCTGCCCACTGCTGGCATCCATATAATCCTGATAAGCCCCCACTACCGCATAATCGCCATCGATGGCGACTCGATAGCCATAGGCCATAGTACCAAAATAATCATTCAGGATTACTTTCTGTACCTGTCCCCAGTTGTCAGTCCCCCCCTGGTTCTGGCTGAATACATAGGCCGAGCCCGCATTACTCACCGTATTGCCTCCCGCTACATCTTCATCTTCCAGATAGGCCCCCACCACGATGGTACCACCACTGATGGACACCGAAAACCCAAAATAATCACTGGCAGCCAGGTCAGCAGCGACCAGTTTTTTGACTTGTCCCCAGTTGTCCATCCCCCCCTGATTCTGGCTGAATACATAGGCCGAACCCGCATCATTCAATCTATTCCCCCCGGCAGCGTCTTCATCTTGCCAGTAGGCCCCCACCACGATGGTGTTGCCACTAATACTCAACGAAATACCAAACAGACCAAAAGAAGTTCGGTCAGTAGCCATCAGTTTTTTGACCTGCCCCCAGTTGTCGATGCCCCCCTGATTCTGACTAAATACATAGGCCGCCCCCGAATTACTAACTGTATTTCCCCCCATGGCGTCTCCATCGTTAAGAATGGCACCAATCACTACAAGGCTACCGCTAATGGCCACCGAAAAACCAAAGTTATCCCCACCTTGCCGATCAGTGGCTACCAACTTTTTAACCTGCCCCCAGTTATCGCTCCCTCCCTGATTCTGACTAAATACATAAGCTGATCCGGCATTCGAGAGCGTATTGCTTCCCGCAGCATCTTCAGACTCCTGATAGGCACCCACCACAACGGTACTGCCACTGATAGCCACCGAGTACCCAAAATAATCATTGGTAGCCCTGTCGGCAGCGACCAGCTTTTTAACCTGCCCCCAGTTATCCGCCCCCCCATGGTTCTGGCTGAATACATAAGCCGAACCCGCTTCGAACACCATATTGCCACCCGTTGCATCCTGGTCTTCCTGATAGGCACCTACCACAATCAGACTTTCGCTAATACAGACTGACCTGCCAAACCGATCATTGGCTCCTCGATCAGCAGCCACTAGTTTTTTAACCTGCCCCCAGTTGTCAGTTCCTCCTTGATTCTGGCTGAATACATAAGCTGAACCAGCCTCACTAAGGAAATTACCCCCCGCAGCATCGTGGTCTTCCTGAGAAGCACCTACCACAATCAGGCCACCACTGATGGCCACCGAAACGCCAAAGGCATCTCCATCTCCCCGGTCAGTGGCTACCAGCTTTTTAATCTGGGACCAGATACCATTCGTCCGTTTAAACACCAGGGCCGATCCCGCATTACTAATCGGATTGCCCCCCATTGCATCTTCATCATCCCCGAGCGCTCCTACCACGGCATAGTCGCCATCAATAGCGATCGAATAGCCAAAATTATCACCAGCCGACCGACCTAAGGATGTAAGTACTCGTCGGTCCGATGCCGCCGTTTTAATAATCTGGTTCCAGTTCTGTGCCAGTAACGGTTTTGATAATAAAAGCAGAAACGCCACTTGCCAGAAAACTCGCTGGCAAGTGGCTCCAAAGGAGTACCAGATAGCCACCTGGCAGGTAGTGTCCGGTTGGTTTGAGAAAAAAAATCTGGCCCGAAAAAGGCCAACCCAATGGGTTTGTTGTGAGTAGAAACGGTTCATAAACGGATCAGAGGCTTGTGCTGGTTGTAGCCCATTTAGACTACCTCAAAACTCCCGTCTATCCCACCTTCGCTATTAATCCATTTTCGACATTCTTTTGCTCATTTTGGACATTCTACCCTATATCACAAAAAAATAGGCCCCATTTGGGGCCTGAATGAAACGAAAAAACCAAAAATAGCGCCTTATCAGGTCTTAGCCTGATCGTCGACATAGGCAGAGGGTAGTACACCAAATTTCTCCTGAAAGCTTCGGGTAAAGTAGGAAAGGCTTTCAAAACCGACCTGATAAGCGGCTTCGGAAACACTCAGTCGGCCCTCCTTAATCAGCTTGGCCGCCCGCTCTAATCGATAGTTTCGGATAAACTCTACGGCCGTTTGACCTGTTAGGGCTTTCAGCTTGCGTACCAATTGGCGCTGACTCAGATTCAGCCGTTCGCAGAGTTGTTCAACATCGAAATTCTGGTCGGTCAACTGGGCTTCCACAATAGCCTGAACACTCTGTAAAAAAGCGTCTTCCTTTCTGACCCGTTCGTCATTCACCCGAGCTACAGTGGGCGTCAATCCCAGTCGCTCCTGAAAGTACTGTTCCAGTCGTTCGCGTTGCCGAAGCAGGTTTCGGACACGTACCTGAATTTCGACCTGATTGAAGGGTTTGGTCAGGTATTCGTCGGCTCCTAGCTCAAAGCCTTCGATGCGATCTTCGATAGTCGCTTTGGCCGTCAGCATGATCACTGGAATGTGGCTGGTTGCTGTCTGTGATTTCAAGGCCCGGCAAAAGCCAAAGCCATCCAGCCGGGGCATCATCAGATCACAAATTACCAGATCAGGAATCGATTCCGTAGCCATATCGAGCCCCTGCTGCCCATCGCCCGCTTCCAGAATCTGGTAATCCTGCTCGAAAATCCCACGCACATAGGTACGAATGTCGGGGTTGTCGTCGATAATCAGCAGAACGGGTTCCGATGCTGCCGTCTGCTTACTTTCCAGTCCCTGTTTCACATCACCCTGCGGAGCTAGTCTGACGTTATTCTCCGGTTCTGCGCCATCTGTCGGTTGATCGTATGCGTTCACTGCACGCTGCCGAAAATCAGCTTCTTTCTGGCTATCTGATAGTTGTCTAAACTCCGATGCATCAATCGGTTTTAGCGGTAACTCCATTCGGAACGTCGTGCCCACTCCTTCCGTACTGTCGACCGAAATAGTGCCGCCCAGCACCTTTACCAGTTCTTTGACCAGCGATAGGCCGATGCCCGTGCCTTCGTACGAGCGATTCACCTGACCATCGACCTGATAGAACCGATCGAAAATGCGAGACAATTTCTCCCACGCAATGCCAATGCCTGTATCCTTGACCGAAATAGAGACTCCACCGTGTTGATAGGCCACCGCCATCAAAACATGCCCCCCTGATGGCGTAAACTTGAAGGCGTTCGACAACATATTGGTGACAATTTTTTCCAGTTTATCCTGATCGTACCAGGCCCAATAGTTTTCTACCTCCTGCCGAAACACAAACTCAATCTGGCGACTCTCGGCTAACGAAGTAAATGAACTGGCCATAAACCGCAGAAAGGTTGCTACATCGCCCGAAACCAGCTCTGGTTTTAATTGCCCGGCTTCCAACTTACTTAAATCCAGCAACTGATTAATCAAACCCAATAACCGGGTAGCGTTTCGTTTTAGCAGCGAAAACCGGGTATCGAAGCTAAACTCCTTAGCCATTTGTTCGAGAGGCCCAACAATTAAGGTTAAGGGGGTTCGGATTTCGTGGGAAATATTGGTAAAGAACTGGGTTTTCAGGGTATCCAGTTCGGCCAGTCGGCTGGCCTCCTGCTGCTCATAAAGCAACTGCTGATGGAGCAGCAGGCGTTGTCGCTGAAACCGATAAAGCTGCCAGAAAACAATGGTCAGCAGGATCATATAACTCAGATACGCCCACCACGTCCGGTAAAACGGGGGGTGTATGCGAATTGGCAAGGTCACCGGATCGCTCCAGACTTCACCGTCTGTGGAGCCCATTACGGTCAGCGTGTAGTTTCCATCCGGCAACTGGGCATAGTTGGCAAACCGATTGGTTCCGGCTTCCACCCACTCATGGTCTATACCGTCGAGCCGGTATCGGAATCGATTTTTCCCCACGTTGGTATAATCCATTACGGCAAACTCGAACGTCAACAGATTCTGGTCATGTTTCAGGTCCAGTTCGTGCGTGTACTCAATACTCTCCGACAAGATCGACGAGGGATCGCCTGCTGCTACTACCTTATTATTCACGTTCAGGCCGATAATCGTCAGTTTAGTTCGCTGGTTGCCACGCCCTTGCAGGTCCGACGGACGAAAGCGAGTTAAGCCATTTACCCCACCGAACAGCAATTCTCCCGTTGCGCTTCTGAAAAATGAACTGGTATTAAATTCATCATCCTGCAAGCCATCGGCCTTGGTATAATTTCGAAACGCCAGGGTTTGGGGATTGAATCGCGATAGTCCTTTGTTGGTACTGAGCCATAGATTTTTGCGGTCATCGTTCAAGATACCATACACCACTTTGTTGGGTAAGCCCTGGGCTTCGGTAAAATGCGTAAACTGGCCGGTTTGCTTATCGAGCCGCTCGAGTCCTCCGCCTTTGGTGCCAACCCATAAATACCGGGCAGGCTCATTCGGGTCATTAGCCAGACTTGATACAAAATCATTACTCAGACTTTGCTGGTTGGTGGTTGAGTTTTTGTAGTGGGTATAGGTAGGTTTTGTGGGCAGATGCTCGGCTTTAATCAGCCCCTGTTGCGTACCGATCCAGAAGGTGCCATTGGGCTCGCGAAACAGGGCATAGGTTTCGGTTTCGTGGTTGCTGCCCGATAAGTAGCTGAAAACCTTGAACGTTTCGGCTTTGGGATCAAAGCACAGTAGTTTTCCTTTCATGGCGCCCATCCACAATTTACCGTCGGGGGCTTCCAGCATTTGGTTCGCCCAGTAACCAAAATCAATTCCGGCCGGTAACGGATACTTCTTGAGGAGGTTCCAGTTGTCGGAAAACTTGAGGAGGGCTGGCTTGTGGGTTTGAAAATTGGTATGCGATACCCAGAAAAAGCCCTGGTGGTCCTGCATGATGTAGGATTGCCTTCGATCGGCTTCGGGCAGTTTATTATCCAGAAAGGGCAATAATCGATCCGATTGCCGGTCAATGAGCCCATAGGCATCCTGATTGCGTCCATAGGTGCGCCCCTGCCGGTCGACGATAAGCTGCGACAGCGAGGTTCGGGGCAGGTACGACAGGAACTGGTTGACGCGTGGATTGAACTTGCGGAGGCCATAACCACTGGTTCCTACCCAAATGTTGCCCGTTTTATCGCGTAACAGCTTCGTAATGGCGTACAAATTTGGAGGAAAGGTCAAAAAAGCGTTCCGTGTGGTCAGGCTGTCCTGGCGAAAAAGGTCGGCAGGTGAAAAGAGCCAGAGATGACTCGCTACTGAAAGCGCAATCGTGTTGGCATCGATCGGTTTAATTTTTACGCCCTGACCGCTACTGAGGGGGAGATCAATCGTTTTCTGAACCCCCTTATACAAGCATTTGAGATGATGACTGGTGCTGATGACCAGAAAATCCTGCCGGACATCGTGATAGAAGTCGAAAATGTTGGCGGAATCCTGCTGAAACAGGTTAAGTTTGGTAAGCCCAATTGGTTTTTCCAATTGAACGCGTAAATGCCGTTGTTAAGGCCAGTAAGGCCTTCGCCATTGGGTTTAAAGCTGAAATCCAGGTTAAGGCTGTTGTATACCTTGGTGGTAAGCTGGAGCTGAGTAAGCTGAATCTGATCCGTAAAATCGGGCTGGTCAGGAAAGCCCTGCTGAAGAGAAGCCGGCAACGTTATTTTGATGGGTTGGCCTGTTCCGGTGCCTATCCAGATATTCCCTTCGGGATCTTCGGTCATTATTCGGATTTCATAACTGGCACCACCGGGCACTTTTTGATCCCGGATAGCGATATGGAAAAACCGCTGCGTACGCTCGTCGTACAGATTAAGGCCGTTATTGAGGGTACCAATCCAGAGCCGATTATGATGATCGATTAATAAAGCCGAGCAGGCATTATCGGAAATGCTATACGGGTTGTAGGGGTCGTGGGTAAATACTTTAAAATTGTACCCATCGTAGCGATTCAGGCCATCTTTGGTCGCTATCCACATGAACCCTTTCTGGTCCTGTGCTAGATCAAAAACCATCCCCTGCGACAACCCCTCGGAAATAGTCAACTCCTGCCAACCCTTTTGTTGAGCAAATACAAACTCAGAATAACTAAACAGAACTAGTAAGAGACTAAAAAAGAGGGTACGCATACCAAACAAATTTCACTCTAAAGTATATAATATGCTCATTACTTCAACACTAAAGCATACTGAGGTGGGTCGGTTTAGCCGGACACTTGTGATTGAGAGTTATGAGTGAAATTAGCTTGGTAATACTGTTTTTCAAAGTTGATCGGTGATAGGTATCCTAAAGAGGAGTGTATGCGCCGAATGTAGTAGTAGCCTCCCATATAGTTAAGTAGCTCACTATTAGCATCTTGTATGTTTTCGAAACACCCCTCTTCCAGAAGTTCTGCCTTTAATCGGCTCCATAAAGACTCAGCGTGAGCGTTCTGGTAAGGATTTTCTTTCTCTGCCATACTCTGCCGACACCGCACGGGCGGCCCCATTCCATTTCTCAAGTCGTGCCCGAAAGGTTTTACCAAAATACTGACCGCCTTGGTCTGAATGAGCAATCAAACCTAGCTGTGGTCGTCGCAACCTTATTGCCTGATCAAAAGCCCTGATAATCAGACTCTCTTCCATTGTTAAATCGACACACCAGCCAACGATCCGGCGCGAGAACAACCGCGGTGGCGGGCCACTCTAGCCAACTGGCTAAGTAAGCCCAACTACCCCCTACCAATGGCAGGTAAGTGATGTCGCTTACCCAAGCCTGATCAGGCCTGACTGGTTGGCCCAGTTCGAGCAATAGATTAGGACAAGCCCGTAGTCCGTGGCTGGAGTCCGTGGTACGCGGCACAAAACTGCGTGGCTGGATGGCCCGCCAGTTTTGCAATTGCATGAGTCGTCTAACTTGGTACCGACCTACTTTAATACCTTGCTCTTGGAGTGCCTTCTGAACTCGCCGACTACCGTAGCGTCGTCGATTTTCCCAGAAGACTTCTTGGACATTACTGGCCATTTGCTGTTTGGCTATGGAAAGGTTACGCCTGCTCGATATTCATAGTAGCTACTTTTACTGACTTCCAGTGTATTACAAAGTAATCTGACTGCAAAGTGTGGCTCTTCCTGTTTGATGAACTCGTAAATTAGTCTCAGGTCATGCGGCTGAAAATGGCGACAGCTTTTTTTAAAATATCGCGTTCTAACTCCGTTTGACGGAGTTGCCGACGAAGCGATTCAACCTCTTCTTCCAAAGTAGATGTTGATTTTTCACCCCCTTTGTTCTTTTTATCAGCCGCCCGCCAGGCATGGATGATGCTATCACTAATCCCCATTTTTCTAGCTACAGCGAGAATGGACTCCCCGTTGGCAACTAAGCGGAGCACGTCAGCCTTGAATTCGGGGGTGTACTTTCGTCCAAGTCAATTGTGAACTCAGTGAGTTCACAATTAGATAAGTAAGGTAAAACTGTCGACTTAACTGGAGATTTCGGCTAGAAAAGTTCTCACCATATTCGGTAACTAATTGACTTGAGAGGTTCTTAATCAACCCTTTACCATACGTGCCCCGGTCTTGCCCTTGCTGCTCATCCTCGACAATAACCCGGCCAATATGCCAGTACATAAGGGCTAATGCATGATTGATAGAGCGAGCCGCGCTATCTTTTGATTGATGAATAATCTGCCGAACTTCAGAAACTAATTGATCCATTTAACGGGAAAGCGAAGACATCTTTTTGAGTAAAATGGGATCGTAACAAATACGATTTCCCATCGGCGAAGTTACTCAATAAAGGATGAAGGAGTAGCGACCAGGCTGCATAAGCAAGGTATGCAGATGGCGGTCATCCGTTCACAAAAACCAAACCTTGGCTAAAAATGGTGAACCATTAAATTGAACGGGTTTATTGAACGCAAAAAGGATCGTTTCCAGCCCCTTCCCTCCTACCCGACTACTGTTCAGAAAACCCTCCGCTTAAAACCAGGACAAGACAGCGGCCTATCGATACGTTAGTTCAATCCGATGGTCGCTACCGGATATAGTCGGAACAACCACATACTGACTGGTTAACACTTTTTCAACCGTAGCCGTTACTCTTTTCCCATCAACGGTAAGGCCCTTAACCTGCTTGCCAGCAGGTAAAAGCTGACGAACAGTGTACTGTTTAGGATCCCCTTTGATCGAAAGTGTAATGGTCTTCGCTTTGGGAGTATGCTGGTAAACATAACTGACGGATTTGCCGGAAGGGCCATAAGCGATGGTGACAGATGCGTCATTTTTTCCAGCGGCCAGCCATCGCGGGGTCAATTCAACTTGTTCGAACAACGCCCCCTTATCGACTACACCGGCCAGCCCTTCTACCATCGCACTCATCACAGCAGCCTGGCCCCAGTTGTCCGGAATGCCAGCATCTACGGTGCCGTCGGGCTTGTAGGAAACGGGTAGTTTGCCACCATGCTTTTCGTTCAGCTGTATCATCCGATTCAGGATATCCACCCCGTACGTTTCGTAGCCGTGCTGAAAAGCGGCTTTTGCCAACTCCCCTCCCACAATGGTATTCACTCCGCCATTCATATACGATCCCGGCAGATAATCGGCGTAACTTGGTTCAACGGGCGGATAAACGCCAAACCATTCGGCAAAGGCATTTTCTACATTTTTACCCTTCAAACTGAGGTAAGTCTGAATGATCGACTCGGCCATGGATTCAGTCGGCAAGCCCCGGTTTATATCGTAAGGATTCGACAGACTCAGCGTATTCTTCTGATCCATGTTAAGGTAGGCCGGTGTTGGATCATCGGGAACGAAATGGGCATAAAAACGGCCATTCCAGCAAAGCTCATTCGTTCGTTTCCGAATCCCGTCCGCCTGCTCGTTCCAGTGGGAGGCTTTGGCTGAATTTCCCAAAACAGCATACAGTTGGGCCAGTTGCCGACAGGCCGCATATAGACCGCTGTTATCACCATGCATGATTCCCATGGGCGTTTTCTCGTCGATGTCAAAAATACCGGTCTGTACATCGTTCCCCTGCCGAACATATTCGGCCCGAGTGGTGGGTAGTTGCATAAAATCCCAGGTATCGAGCGTATAGCCGCGTTTCATCAACTGGTATTTCTTCGACCAGCGCAATGGATCGGTCATGTCATACATCAGCCCTTTTTCCAGCTTGCTAATCCATTGGTGTATGTAAGCCGTGTCGCCGGTAGCCTGCCAGATGTAGTGCCCGCCTTCGACCATCAGGTATTCCAGATCAGCTTCCACCGGCAGGCGGTGCATTTGAATGGTATCTCGCGCAATGATCTTCCAGTATCGTCTGTCGAACAGATTCATGCGGTGACTTTCGCGGGCCACCATGGGATAATAGTAGTCGTAATATAGGCCCTCACGAGTCTGGTTTTCCATAAAGAATTGCCAGAAACTGCTGATGTCCGGTTCCAGATATTTCATCGCCTTCATCACATGCACATTGTCGCGTATCCACTGCACAAACTGCTTGCGTTCCTTCCCGCCAAACCGGACCGTTTTTCGGTATTCCGTATGGATTAACTGCGTTTTAAGGCTGGCAAAAAATTGTCCATACTCACCCGTGCCTTCCCCAAGCTGGGTTTGCGGTTGGCAGAAACTTACAGACAGGCTATGAACAGATAAGGCAGTAAGTAGAAGGACTTTAGAAAACGATTTCATAGTTCTTGACAGGACAATACACGAATGGTGGGCAAGAAAATCAATTTCCAACGAGGCATTGTCCTGCTTTGTCGACTGTCAGGATAAGGCAGGATAAACAAACCCTACAAGACGCGTTGTTTGCAACCGGAATTTACTACATCGAATGAATACGTTCGCTTTTGTCGTCAAAAAATACGCTCTGCTGCTCATTATGGCCGTTACGTGCCTCGCTGGGCATGCGCAATCGGCCGCTACAGGCAGTGTCAGCGAAACGCCTAGACTACCACTGGCCAGTGATCGGGCTGAAATACAGCAATTGGTTGCTTACCTGCGGACGTTAGCCGCAAGTGAGAAAAATCCACTGTTGAAACGCCACTTCGAGTCAGTTATACAGATGAGCTTAGACTCAACGCACGGGCTGCGTCCTGATGACAAACACGTTAAGGCCGCCGTGGGGACCCTGACCTTTTTTCAGGGCGAGGGCGCGAAGTGGGAAACGTATTTACAAGGAACCCGCCCCTCATTATGGCTTTCAAATCGAAAGCCGATGGAAAAAATAGCTATTACTGGTTGTTTCTGCCAAATGGTTTTGGGGCTAAGAAAACTGGTTTCCCTTTTTATGTAGAACTGCACGGAAGTGGTGGCGGCACCAACAATCCGCCCTGGCATATGCTCTACGATTATTTACAGCCAAAACCTGCGGGGGCGACCGCCCAGATGAGCCGCCGGGAAGGCTTTATGATTCTTCCCTGGGGACGGGGCGACAAAGGCTATCGCGACATAGCCGAGACCGATATTTTTGAGTGCCTACAGGATTTCGATAGTCAGTTCAAGACCGACCCGAAACGGCAATACCTATATGGATTCTCGATGGGGGGCGGTGGTACGTTCCGCATTGCTCAGAAAACAATGGCTCGCTGGGCGGCCGTTGGGCTGTATTCAGCAGCACTGGGCAAAAACGTGACCTATGAGGAAGCCGCCAAATTTAAAGATATGCCGGTCTGGATGGTTTGGGGCGAAAAAGAGTGGCTGAACGCCGAGAATCGTAAACTCAAAGATGATTTTCTGAAGGCGGGGGTAAAACTGTGGTGGAAAGAAATTGAGGGAGTCGAACACAGTTACCTCGGCGAGTATCAGGAACAATTGATGGATTGGCTCAAAACCAAAACGAAATGACAATCTACAGAGGTCGACAATGGCGCGTAAAGGACATTTATATCCTTTGTTTACTTTTTTGCTGTCAATCACTACTGGCCCAATCGCCTAAATCGGCAGAGATAAAGTCGTTTAATGGTCGACCCACCTTGTTTGTAAACGGGAACCCGCAAACACCAACGTTTTACGCGCTCACCCATGCCTACGGCGGACGCTGGTCGTGGGAGGAAGTGCCCGCCCGAAACCTGCATAATTTTTGTCAGATTGGGTTTCGGCTGTTTCAGGTCGATTTATGGTTCGAAGACATCTGGGCTAAAAACATCGATACGCTCGACATTCGGAAGGCACAGCGACAAATTCGCGGAGTACTCGACCAATGCCCCGATGCGGGTGTCGTGCTCCGTATTCACGTCAACGCGCCCTTTTGGTGGAATAAGGCGCACCCAGAAGAATGCACGCAATTCGCCGATACACCCGTGGATACCACCTTGCGGGCTGGTCCTCCGTACCACAATGAAGAACACGACATTCATGCGGCTTTACGGGCAAGTCTGGCATCGACTCGCTGGCGGCAGGAGTCTGGTCAGAAACTCGTTGAGTTGTGCCAGAAACTTTCGAAAACGCCAGAGGGTAACGCCCTGATTGGCCTGCATGTAGCGGGCGGCATTTATGGCGAATGGCATTATTGGGGCTTTATTGAGCATGACCCGGATACAGGCCCGGCCATGACGAGCTACTTCCGCAACTGGCTTCGAACCAAATACAAAACGGTATCGGCACTTCAGAAAGCCTGGCAATCCACAAGCGTTACGTTCGACAATGCAACCGTGCCGAACGTAGCGGAACGACTCAAAACGCAGGACGGTTTTTTCAAAGATCCTGTTCAGGACCAACGCACCATCGATTACTTTACTGCCCAGCAGCAGGTCGTAGCCGACGATGCCATTTATTTCTGTCGGTTAGCGAAGGAAAACTGGCCTCGACCGCTTGTTACGGGTATTTTCTATGGCTACCTGCACATGACATTCAATCGGCAAACCGTTGGCGGTCACCTGTTTATTCAGCAGGTGCTCGATAGCCCGTACATCGATTATCTGTCGGCACCCCAGACGTATTGGTCCGATAGTCGCAAGGCGGGCGGTTCCGGCAATTCGCGCGGGATCATCGAATCGACCTTGCTGCACGGCAAACTCTGGTTCGACGAAATCGACAACGGCTATCTGTTTAAAAACGATTTTGAAAATATCCGCTATACGTCTCGCTACGACACGACGTATGCGAACATCATGAAACGGTGTGCGCTCTTACCCCTGATGCGGGGTATTGGTTTCTGGTTCTATGATTTTGGCCCGCAGAAAGGCTTCGGCTGGTGGGACGATCCGAAGTATCTGGCGGCCATGAAGGCTGAAAAAGAACTGTTCGAAAAGCGCCTGACTGTTCCGTATCATTCGGAAGCGGATGTGCTGTATGTCTGGAGTCAGGATGTGTTTTATTACCTGAAATCAGCCCCATTGCCCATCACGGTCAACGTACTGGATCATTCCATCGAGCAGGCCATGCGCTCCGGTGCGGTCGGCGACCATGTCTACGATTTCGACCTGAACCGGGTCAATCTGGCCCAGTATAAAGCTGTAGTTTTTATGAATGTCTATAAACTGACGGATGCGCAGCGAGCCTTCATTCAGAACAAGGTAGCCAAAGAGGGCCGTACCATCGTCTGGAATTACCTGACGGGTTATACGAACGGCGAACGGCTCGATTTATCCTTTGTCAAATCGCTGACCGGCATGAATCTGGAACGTATCGACGGGAAGCAGACCCCAGGCGTTACGTTCTTCAAACCTGCTTACGACTACAAATTCAGCGGACCCGTAGAGCCGCTCGTGGGTGTAAGCGATAAAACAGCCGAATCGCTGGCTGAGTTGCAGGGGAGCAAACAGGTGATTATGGCCCGTAAGAAAACGAAAGAGTTTACATCCATTTTCTGTGGGCTCCCGCTTAACGGAACCGATGGCTTTCGCGAACTATTCCGGCAGGCCGGTTGCCACATTTATAATGAACGGAACGATTTCACCTACGCCAATTCAGGGTTGCTCCTGCTGCATACCAAAGATGGTGGCACACGAACGCTTCGGCTCAGAAGTGGAAAATTGGTGACCCTTCCGCTGGAACGTGGATCAACCTTACTGTTAGATGCCCAAACGGGTGAAGTAGTATTGAAATAAAGAAACTGTTTTGTCAGACTGAGGAACGAAGCATCAGGTTGGTAAAAGAAGGGGTATGAAACGAGGAATATTGACGAGTCTTGTCGTAGCTATAATCATGGCCAGTGGGTTCATCAGCGTATTACCTGACCCACACGACCCACGAGCCGCGCTGGCCACGATGCAGGTGCCCAAAGGATTTATGGTTCAGCAATTTGCCGCTGAACCTATGGTAACGAATCCGACCAATATGGACGTGGATGAGCGCGGACGGGTCTGGGTGACTGAATCCCATAACTACGACGTAGCCCCCGCTGAATTCGACAAAAAAGGTGATAAGGTTGTAATTCTGGACGACGTTAATGGCGATGGCAAAGCCGATAAACGGACCGTTTTTTTTGAACATCCGGGCATGAAAGCCCCAATGGGTCTGGCCCTGGCCGAAGACCGAATCTATCTGGCGCAAGGCCCAAACTTGCTGGTTCTCTTCGATACCAATCACGACGACCACGCCGACCGCATTGATACGTTGTTTTCAGGGTTTGGAACCCGTGATCATGGTATTCACGCGCCTTTCTGGGGACCCGATGGCAAGCTGTATTTCTCGATGGGTAACAACGGTGGTGAGGTGCGTGACCGATTCGGGAAACCAATACGCGATGTAGCTGGGAATCTCATAAATGGCAAAGGGAACCCCTACCGTAATGGCCTGATCCTACGATGCAATCCCGATGGCAGCCACCTGGAAACCATTGCCCACAACTTTCGAAACCATTACGAACCCACGCTGGATTCGTTCGGTAATCTCTGGGTATCCGACAATGATGACGATGGCAACGAATCCGTTCGGATCGACTACGTGATGGAGTACGGGAATTACGGTTTCGCCGACGAAATGACTGGAGCAGCCTGGACAACCTCGCGCACCAATCTGGAGAAAACCATTCCCGAACGGCACTGGCATCAGAACGACCCCGGCGTTATTCCGACGATGCTCATTACGGGTGCAGGTTCTCCAGCGGGCTTGTGCGTCTACGAAGGCAAGCTGTTTCCGGCTCTCTATCAAAATCAACTCTTGCATGCCGAAGCGTTATACAACGTTGTGCGATCCTACACAACACAAAAGCAGGGTGCTGGCTATAAAGCCAGTATTCATACTGTATTGAAAAGCAGCCAGCAGTGGTTTCGTCCGGTCGATGTCAGCGTGGCTCCCGATGGTTCGGTCATGGTGGCCGACTGGTACGATCCGGGTATCGGTGGTGGAACGGCTGCCGATGCAACTAAAGGCAGGATTTATCGAGTAAGCTACGGGGATAAGGCTGCGTATCATGTACCAACGCTCCGCTTCGATACACCTGAAGCCGCTACGGAAGCCTTGAAAAATCCGAACTGGGCCACCCGTCGGAAAGCCTGGGCCAGCCTTCAAAAAATGGGCAGCAAAGCCGAAGGTAATTTGCTGAAAGTATATCAGTCGGCTAATCCGGTCTGGCGAGCAAGGGCGTTGTGGTTGCTGGCTCAATTATCAGCAACCGGCACATCTTACCTGAAACAAGCACTTCATGACCCGAACCCTGACCTACGCATGACTGCTTTACGAGCGGCCCGACAACAGCCGACTTTCCCGTTTGCTCTGTGTGCTCCGTTGGCGAGCGATCCGGCTCCCGAAGTCCGCCGGGAGTGGGCCATCGCGCTCCGCTTTCTTAAAACATCCGAAGCGGCTGAGTCGTGGGCAACGTTGGCCGTACAGCATACGGGCAACGACCGCTGGTACCTGGAAGCGCTCGGGATCGGCTCCGATCTTAATGCCGATGCCTGTTTCGATACCTGGCAACAAAAAGTAGGCACCAACTGGAATACACCCGCCGGGCGCGATATTGTTTGGCGAATTCGTTCGGCCAAAGCCCTGCCCCTACTTGGTCAACTGATCCGACAAACGCCCGAAGTGAATGCTACGCTACGGTATTTTCGAGCCTTTGATTTTCACCCGTCGGCTGGTAAAAACGACATATTGGTTTCCTTGTTAAACGACCCACGTCCTGATATTCAGCGATTAGCCCTGGAGCACATGGACGGAAGCAGTCTGATACGTAACGAAACGTTGAACCGGGCCCTCGAAACAGCCCTGACCACGGCTGGTCAACCGGAGAGCTATGTTCATCTAGTTGAAAAGTTTCGCCTGACGGATAAACGAGAACAATTGCTTAATCTGGTACGTTGCTGCGCCACCCGACAGGTTGGCATTGAAGCGATGCAACTTCTCTGGCGATTCGGAGAAAAAGAATTTATTCGACAGCAACTGCAAGACGATAAAACCGCAGAAGCGATCATGACGGCACTCAAAGGAAACGGAAGTCCCGATGCACTGGCCCTGCTCAGTGGGGTCATGCTCGATGATTCGCGCCCGGTCGAACTGCGAAAAACAGCCACCCGCTTACTGGGTAGTAGTTGGGTGGGCGAACGCGCCTTGCTGGATGAGGTCAAGAAAAAAATATTTCCTGATGTACTGAAACCAACGGCCAGCAGCGTCTTATTCGGTGCTTTTCGGAACGAGATCAAACGTGAAGCGGCTGACTATCTGCCCAAACCTGCCGGAAAAAACGGTGAACCATTGCCACCTGTCTATTTACTTGTGTACGAAAGCGGTCTGACGAGCCGAGGAAAAACAATTTTTGCACAGAATTGCCAACCCTGTCATCGGGTGCAGCAGACAGGGGCTTTATTCGGCCCCGAACTGTCGAAAATTGGCGCAAAACTCTCCAAAGAAGGGCTATTTCGCGCCATTCTCTACCCCGACGAAGGCATTAATTACGGATACGAAACCTATCAAATTCATACCCGCGATGGTAGTCAGTTAATGGGGCTTCTGGACAGCGAATCGAGCGATGAAGTAATCCTGAAATTGCCGGGAGGGGTTAAACAAACGCTGCGGAAAGCCGACATTCAGTCAAAAACAAAAGCCTCCCAGTCGATGATGCCTTCTTTTGGCGAAGCGCTCTCGAAACAGGAACTTGTCGATCTGGTCGCTTACCTGTCAACGCTGAAGTGATCAGCTCAGTACAATTCAGCCTTTGAGCTATCGTCTCAAATAAATGCTCATGCCTTGGTCAAATACTCCTGCGGAGCTTTGCCAAACTCTTTTTTAAAACAGCGGCTAAAGTAGGCGGGATCGTTGAAACCTACTTTCCAGGCAACTTCCGATACGTTGTAGTGGCCACTTTCAAGCAATTGAAGAGCCCGTTTCAGCCTCACCTGCCGGATAAACTCAGCGCCCGACAGGTTGAGGACGCTCTTTAGCTTACGATACAATTGCATCCGACTCATATTCATGGCTTCTTCCAATTGTTCCACATCAAAATGAGCATCGTCGATGTGGGCTTCAAGGATGGATACGGCTTTCTGAACAAACAGTTCTTCCATTGGTGGCAGTTGGACATCAGACGGCGAAGCCAATAACTTTTTCTGCCATTTTTCACGTAGCAACTGTCGGTTCTGAATCAAGCTTTTGACTTTGGTTTCCAGAATCGACAGGTTAAAGGGCTTGGTCATGTAATCGTCAATGCCTGTACCGAAGGCTGTAATCTGACTCTGATTAGCCGCCCTCGACGTCAGCAGCAGAAACGGAATATGACTTGTTTTCTCGTTAGACCGGATTGCCTCACAAAGTTCGGTACCATCCATCTCTGGCATGAGCCAGTCGGACAAAATCAGGTCAGGAATGTGCTTCTGAGCCAGCGAAACGGCTTGCTGGCCGTTGGCTGCGGTCAGGACGTGATAGGCTCCCGAAAAGCTTTCCTTCAAATATTGGCGAAGTTCCTCATTGTCTTCAACCACCAGCAAAATTGGCAGCGCTTTGGCTGGTAGCGTAGTAGCCTGTTCGGGTAGGATGACGGGCAGTAATGGCAGTGCAGTTTCTGTCAGTACCTCCGGCGATTGCGAAAGCCACTCGGCAGGAAAGACCTGCGCATCGAGCGGCAACGTAAGAGTGAAGGAAGTACCCACGTTTTCTGCACTTTCAACCGTAATACTTCCTTTATGCAATTCGACCAGTTCGCGGGTGAGGGCCAACCCAATGCCACTGCCTGATTTCTTTTGCGTATGCTGTTCGGCCACCTGATAAAACCGCTCAAAAATATGTCCCTGCGCTTCCGGCGAAATACCAATACCCGTATCGGCAACGGAGATTCGTACCTTTTTTTGGTCTGGCACCAGCATCAGATTCACCCGAACTTCTCCAGTCGGGGGCGTAAACTTGAACGCATTCGAGAGCAGATTATAAATGGCTTTCTCGACAATATCAGCATCAAAAAAACCATCGAATGCATCGTAATTGCTTCGAAAGGTCAGCGTAATTCGTTTGCTTTCAGCCAGCTCATCGAAGTAATGAACGATACGGTCAACAAACGATACAATATCATTACGGCTGATGTCGGGTACTAAGCTCTGACTTTCCAGCTTCGATAGGTCTAGCAACTGGTTAATCAGGCGTAGCAGCCGCTGAGCGTTTCGCTGGATGGTCTGGAACTGGTGCTGAAGCCGACCACCAAAGGAAGGCTCCGAAACGAGTTTGTCTAAAGGCGTCAGAATGAGTGTCAACGGTGTTCGGAACTCATGCGAGATATTGGTAAAGAAACTGGTTTTGGCATCATCGAGCGCTTTTATCGACTCGGCTTCCAGTTGTTTGATCCGTATATCGGCTTTCAATTGCTCCCGAATCCTGACAATTCGCCGGAACGTAAGGAGTGCGCTCACTAAAAGCAGTCCGTACAGCAAATAAGCCCACCACGTCCGATACCATGGAGGCAGCACCGTTATCTGCACGGCTTTAGGCTGGCTCCACGCGCTGTTGCCAATGGCAGCTTTGACTAAAAATTGATAAGTACCTTCGCGCAGATTCGTGTAGGTAGCCGATCGTTGTGAACCAACATAGCTCCAATCGTCATCAAAGCCAACGAGTTGATACGCGTACCGAATGTTACGGTGCGGCAGAAAGGATAAAGCCGTAAAATCGATGGTAAAAACCGACTGAAAAGGTTGGAAAACCAGTTTCGTCACATCGGTCATATCCAGGTGCGTCGGTGCCTCGCTATCGGCTAGATTGACGGGACGATTAAAAAGCTTTAAGTCAGACAGATAAACATCAGGAGGTGTTGTTTTCGATCGCACGCGCTCTGGATTAAAAACGACTAACCCCTGCATATTGCCAAATGCCAACTCCCCCGAGGGAAGCTGCGTACAGGCATTAGGTAGAAACTCTTTGCCAATGAGCCCGTCACTCTGGTCATAATTTTCGATCACATAGGTCGTCGGATTGAAGCACGAAATACCGCCGTTCGTTGACAACCACAGGTTGTGCTGGTCGTCTTCAATAATTCCTGCGATAAAGTTGTTTGCCAGCCCGTCTTTGGTTGTCCACGAACGAAACGTTTCGGTACGGGCGTCGAACAACTGAAGTCCGCTGCCGCTAGTGCCCACCCAGAGCCGTTTTTGCCTGTCTTCGTAAAGCGCTGTGATGCTGTTACTCCCCAGCGCTCCTGGTTTGTCGCTACTGGCAAAATAGCGAATCTGACCCGTTCGCTGATTCCAGCGTAGCAAACCGGAGTTGTAGGTGCCAATCCACAAATTGCCCGACGCATCTTCGAATAATACGTTGAGATCGAATTTTTGAAAGAGTTGGGTTAACTCCTCCGTTCTGACCGCTTCCATCTGCCCTGATTTCTCGTCGAACAGATACAGCTCCCGCTCATGGCTCCCGATCCAGATACGACCTGATGGCGAACTGGCAAACGCCTTCACCGACTTACTTTTACCTGGCAATAAGAATGGAGTAAACCGATCCAGATCAGGATTATACAGGGAAAATCCGGCCGTCCAGGTACTGATCAGTATATTGCCCGTTGGCGTTCGAAACAACAGGTTAATGTCATTCGCCTTTAACGGTGAGTTGGCCGATGTAAACCGATGAAATTGCTGCCGGTTCGGAGAGAGAGCCGTTAATCCTTTGATGGAGCTTGCCCATAGATTACCCCGCCGGTCATACGTAACAGCCGTGACCCGGTCGGCCAGCAAGCTTTGCGGATTGTGGGGTTCATGCCGAAACGAGTTAAATCGCTCAGGCTGGGCGTAGTGAATGTTAATCCCACCCTGCCACGAGCCAATCCAGAGATTCCCATCCGCATCGCAAAGTCCCCGTTTTAAGGCATGCGTGCTCAGACTGTGGCTGTCCTCGCTGTTGGGCAATAGATAGACTTTCCTGGCGGAATTACCCTGCGGATAGAACCAGGCTCCATAATCGGTCAATACCCACATGTTACCTGATTTGTCGTCGATAATATCCGTGATGACATTTACCGTTTCATACACACCAGGCTTGATTAATTCCTGCCTAAACTGTTTTGATTCTGGCTCAAACTGGAAAAGTCCACGTCCACTGGTCCCCACCCAGAATCGTCCCAGATAGTCTTTTTTGATGACACTGATTGATCGGTGATGAGCGGCTATATCGGCTGTAAACGGAATGGCATAGGTCGTCAATTTACCTGTTTCGGGTGTGAAGGCCAGCAACGTTCCTTTGGCTGTACCGATCCACAGCAATCCGGTTTTATCCCGATATAAGGCTGTGACTGACGTGCCAATGCGTGAATCCGTATAACGACCAATTTTTTGCGTCGTATACTCATAATAGAACAGCCCATTTTCGGCCGTACCGATCCAGAGTCGATTATGGGCTTCCGCAAAACAGGAAATACTGACCTGCCCGCCTGAGGCTCCTGGCGTCTGTAACGGAAAATGGTCGAATGTTTCGCCGTCGGGCCTTAACCGACACAGGCCGTTGTTGCGCGGCCCTACCCAAATGGTGTTTTGCTGATCAGCATAAAGTGCTGCGATGTTGCTGATGGGTAAACTATTTTTCTGCCCCGGCTGGCGGCGAAAGACTTTAAAGCTATATCCGTCGTAGCGATTAAGCCCATCGGACGTAGCCATCCAAACAAATCCTTTTTTATCCTGCACAATAGCCCATACCGTACTCTGCGACAGCCCGTCAGCCGTAGTCAGGTGTTCAAATGAAACCTGGCCATTCGCCTGTAGGCTCAGAAAAAGAAGAATGAGAAGGGGCTTCAAAATATCCATACCTATGACAGAATAGGACAAAGGTATCTTTTAATGATACCAATTTTCGTGTCAGAAAGCTAAATATTTACCATAACGACACGTATGAATCAGCTTTACTCTATTTCCAGAAATCTGGTAATGGTGGTGACTTTGCTACTTGTTTTCAGTAGCGCACATGCGCAAACCCGAACCATAAAAGGGAAGGTTCTTGACGCGGGCAACAACACTCCTCTACCGGGTGCCAACATTGTCGTGGCGGGTTCGATACAGGGCACAACCAGCGATGCCAACGGTAATTTCAGTTTGTCAGTACCCAACTCGGCGCAGCAATTTGTGGTTTCCTTCGTCGGCTACATTCGACAGGAAGTTCCGATTACCAATGCCAACGACTACACCGTTTCGCTACGTGCCGAAGAAGGTTCGCTGAGCGAAGTGGTGGTGATTGGGTATGGGTCACGCGAAAAGAAAGATCTGACGGGAGCAATCTCGACGGTATCCTCCAAAGAAATCAGCAAGAGCGTAGCCCAGGCTCCAGAATTAGCCATGCAGGGACGAATGGCGGGCGTGTACGTATCGACACCGGGCGGTAGCCCACTGGCCCGCCCGCAGGTGCGTATCCGTGGGGTTAGTACGTTCGGGAATGCAGAACCGCTCTATGTCGTGGATGGGATTCCATTAACGGAATATGGTTCAGGAACCGACAACGCCAGCGGCTCAGTGACGCGTGATATTCGGGGGAATGTGAACGTACTGTCGATGATTAATCCCAACGATATTGAGTCGATGTCGGTGCTGAAAGATGCATCGGCAGCGGCTATTTATGGCGTGCGGGCGGCCAACGGTGTCGTACTGATAACGACCAAGAAAGGGGCGCGTGGTACGCCGAAAGTCGACGTATCAGTTACCCATAGTATCCAGAACGTAACGAAGAAATTGAGCATGCTGGATGTGCCGCAATTTGTGGCGCTTTATCGCGAAGCCTACGCCAACAACCCCAACGAAGCCAAGAATTTACCCGTTCAATTCGATCCCGGCAACGCAGCTTATCTGGGCAACAAACCGACCACAGATTGGCAAACCCCGTTGCTGAACAAAAACGCACCCAATACCGACTATAGCCTTCGGGTATCGGGCGGAAACGATGCCACGCGCTACTATGTGTCGGCAGGCTACACGAATACCGAAGGACCGCTGATTCAGAATAATTTGAAACGATATTCGCTGGCTACGAACGTCGATACAAAAGTCTCGAAATACCTGTCGACGGGATTAACGTATCGGATGGCTTATTCCGAAGCGGTTGACAACACGCCGAGTGCGTTACAGTATGCGGCCGATACATCGCCCTGGCAACCGATTTACGATCCAAATGGTCCGTTGGGTTTCGCTCCGTCGGTAAACCTAACCTTTAAACCAAACCCCGAATTAGGAACGCCCGTTGCGTCGCGGCCGCAGTATCTGCCTTCTATCCCCCCCTACGTTGTCGATGCCACTACCTTGCTATGGGGGCCAGAAACGAACAACAACCTCTACGGTATGGTCGCTACCTCCGACCGGACCTATACGCTGCTACGGAATATAGGGACCGCTTTCGTGCAGGTTGAGCCGATTCTGGGTCTGAAATTCAAAGGGACGTTGAGTGTGGACTGGTACTATAACCGTCGGAACGACTGGACAGCGGTGAACAATTATCTCTTCCTGCAAAATCCGGGTAATCCATATGCTGTGGGCGATGGCACTTCCAAAGGAACCTACGGCGAACGGCATTCGCGCAACGCCAACATTGTTAAGGAGTTCAGTATCAATTACACCAAGTCGTTTGGCGATCACAATGTCGATGTGTTGCTGAATGCCATGGATCAGAAATACACCTATGAGTTTTTGCAGGGTGGTGCCTCGCAGATTCAGTACGCACAGCCGGAGTTCCGCAGCCTGACCAACATTCAGCCTTACACTAATGTCAGTTCGTTTCGTGACCAAAACGCATTGCAAGGGTATCTGGGTCGGTTGAGCTACAACTACGCCAGCCGATACTACGTCGATGCGACCGTACGTCGCGATGGAGCGTCACGCTTTGCACCGGGTTACAAATGGGGAACATTCCCGGCTGTCTCGGTAGCCTGGCGCATTAGTTCGGAACCGTTTATGAAATCGGCCACGTTCATCGACGACCTGAAAATTCGCGGGGGCTGGGGCAAACTGGGCAATCAGGAAACCCGTTCGTTTGCGTACCTCTCTCTTGTTTCGGATGCACCTGATTACGCCCTAGGCTCGGGCAATGGAAACGGGATCGGGACATTGCTGAACGGTACATCGCTCCCCGATTTTCCGGTGCAGAACCTGACCTGGGAAATTGGCAAAACGACCAGCCTGGGCTTTGATGGAACATTCCTGAAAGGCAAACTGACCGCTACCGTTGAATACTATAACCGCCTGACTTCCGGCATTTTGCAGGCGGCAAACCTGGCCGCCAGTGTGGGCAACCAGAACCAGCCGATTTTGAACATTGCATCGGTACGGAACAGCGGCATGGAATTTCAGATTGGCTACAACGGCTCGGTTGGCAAAGATTTCCGATACAATATCTCGGGGAACCTGACTACCGTAAAAAACCGGGTTGAATCGACCTTCCAGAACCTGCCGTTTGGGGGTGAGTTCGGACGTATCGAAGTAGGTAAGCCCATGAATTACCTGTGGGGCTATAAGAAAGGCGGCATTTTCCAGAATCAGGCGGAGATCGATGCCTGGAAAGCCAAATACTCCGATGCCACCAACAACAATAATTTCGCTCCGGGCGACATGTATTTCCAGGATGTGTACGGCGACCCAAAAGACGCAGGTCAGACACGCTCCGAAACACCCAATGGCAAAGTAAACACCAACGACCGGACCTTCCTGGGAAGCACTATTCCAGGATATTATTACGGATTCAATCTGGGTGGTAGTTTCAAAGGCTTCGACCTGTCGATTTTCTTTCAGGGTGTGGGCGACATTTACCGTTACAATAACTGGCGGGCGGCTGGTGAAAATATGAGCAGTACGGGTACAAACCAATGGACAACCACGCTAAACCGCTGGACACCCCAAAATCCATCGACCACCATGCCCCGCGCCGTTCGGTCGGACCCGGCCAACAACAACCGAATCTCCGACCGCTTTGTGGAAAGTGCGGCTTTCCTGCGCCTGAAAAACGTACAGGTAGGCTATTCGCTTCCCGCTTCGCTGACACGCTCACTTGGCTTCGTGAATGGACTACGGGCTTACGTAGGTGCCACGAACCTGTTTGTCATTACGCCCTGGACAGGCCTTGATCCTGAAGATATTGACCGGGGAGGAACGGATTTGATTCCGCCCGTACGTTCGATCACCCTGGGTATTTCGGCCACTTTCTAATTCCTGAACATGAAATAGGCTTGAACGAAATGGATCGGAAACGAAACCACTCTTTCGCTCATTCACTCTTTCGCTCTTTAAGTTTGAGATGAAAAAATATTCACTAATCGTTGTCCTGACCGTCGTCTTTACAACGCTATTCTACGCGAGTTGCAGCGAGAAAAACCTGGACCTGCAACCGCTCTCGCCAACCGAAGCGTCGTATTTCACCGAAGAGTCCGATTTCAACAAGACGGTGCTGGGTGTATACGCCAAGCTAACTGATTATTACTGGTTTAATGCAGGTTCGCCTATACAAGGTTTCTGGCAATTACCGGGTGATGACATTACCTCGACGGGCACGTATGCCTTCGAGATATTTGGTACATTACAACCCTCGACGGGCCAGAATCAGGTTTTCTACCGAACGGCCTATCAGCTCATTAACCGGGCGAATACAGCTCTGCAAAAGTTAGATGCAGAAAATGGGGTTATCAAAACGCCGAACCTAAAAAACTGGCTACGTGGCGAAACCCTTTTCCTGAGAGGCTATACCAACCTCCTGCTTTGGAGTTACTACGGCACATCGCCCCTGATTACCGAGCGGATTCAGTCGCCGGATAAGATTACCCCGCCCAGCTCGAAAGATACTGAGCTACTCGATCAGGCCATTAAAGATTTGACCGATGCTGCTACGTTGTTGCCAACCACCTGGGATGCGGCCAATCGGGGGCGGGTAACGAGCAACTCGGCCAATGGTATGTTAGGGAAAGCGCTGGTTTTTAGGGGGTCTGCCAAGAAAGCTACGACTGATTTTACGGCCGCCATCACAGCGTTTAACAAGATTTCGGGCGTTAGTCTGGTAGCAAACTTCAACGATAATTTTGATGTCAAAACAGAGAACAATGCGGAATCGCTGTTTGAATTTCAGGCATCGCAGCCCGATTTCGATAACGTGTGGCTGGCCAACGATTTTCAACGAAACGGGGTTGGCTCTACGTCGGCGTTCTGGGGTTGGTATGAGGGCGTCTCTCAACTGGGGGGGCAAGCACCTTATATCGCTACGCAGAAATTAGCGCAGTCCTTCGACGCGGGTGACCCACGGATTGCCTCTACGCTGGACCCACAAACGCTTAAATTTTACAAGTACTGGCACACGGGCGATCAGAAATCGCAATCGGGCGTGGCCTCGGTGAATAACCCGCGTATTCTTCGGTATGCCGACGTACTACTGCTGAAAGCCGAAGCGATTCTGGAATCGGGCGGTTCGACGGCCGACGCCATTGGGCTGATCAATCAGGTACGTACCCGCGCTCGCGAGATGGTTAAAGGGGGCACGTCGCCCGCCAATTTCGCCACCACCGAAACCGACAAAGCTAAAATTTTCGACTGGGTCATGGGCGAACGATTGCGTGAGTTGGCGGGCGAAGAAGGTAGTCGATGGCTCGATTTGCGCCGGTGGCATATGGCGGGTAAAATCAACCTGGCAACCTGGAACTGGAGTTCGGCCCGCACCGACGTTGCCTTCAACATACAAAAAAATCTGTACTACCCTATCCCTGATATTGAAACGAACCTCAACCCGAATGTCAAGCAGAATCCGGGGTATTAAACAAATGCCTATTCCTCGTTAATCCGGCCTCTCAGCTCGTCCGCGATACAATTGCGGACGAGCTGAGAAATAGCGACAACCCGAATGAACGTCCGCTAAAACAAGCCAACATAGGATACCCAATAGTGGTCAACCAACTGTTTGTGACGTCTTGTTGGATAAGAACAATGAATGCCCAAGTAGATATACTTCATTGGCTTACTAGAATGTATAGTGAATTAGGCCCGTCAATCTATCAAAATTTAAGATTCTCAAAAACCGCTCCCACTTCAGACGAGGTAACGTTCATCTAGTTGGCTCGAAAATACGGACGTTTGAAAAGACAGCTATACCCGGCTATGTGGCTGAAAATTTCTTGGGCTTTAGGCCAATGTGCTCTTCAAACACCCGGCTGAAATGACTCAGATTGCTGAACCCCAGCGCATAGCCTACTTCACTGACCGATAGCTGTCTCTCCTGCAATAAAGAGGCTGCTTTTTTCATCCGCATCGTTTGGTAGTAGCTGTAAGGCCCGCAGCCAAAGACCTGTTTGAACAACCGCTTGAGCTTCGACAGACTCATACCCCCTAACTCGGCCAATTCAACCAGCGGTGGAGCCTCGACCAGATCGGCAATCAATCGATCCCGTATCCGATATAACGCTTTCAAATCCGTAGCGTTGATCGAATGCAGGCTGCGATCCTGGCGTTGTACCAGTTCCATCAACAGGCAACAAATCAGCTCTTCGGCTTTCACCTTGTAGTAAAAACGTTGCAAAGAAACAGGTACAGATCTGTCCATCATCTCGTGAACGATTTCCCCGAGCCGTACCGAAACCAACTCGTCAAACACCAGCGGCTGACGGTTGTCAAGCAGCGTTTTCACCACCAGACTCTCCACTTCTCCAGCCAGCAGTTCCCTCAGGTAAGCCGGGTCCACAGCCAGTTTGATAAGGTTGAACTTAACACCACGGGGAATATGGATTTCGGCATCTAACCCCTGGGTGCTGATGGTGACCGATGGGAGCGGCTTTTGGAAGACCTCGCCCGCAACCGCTTCTGACGGATCTTCTTTTAGCAGACCGCTGATCCCAATTTGAATCATACTGTCTGGCATCGGAAAGCTTTGCCGTTTCACCAGGAGATCATCGTCCAGCCTATAATGCCGTACAATCAACCGAAGGTGGTGGCCAAACATAAAACCCATCACATAGCCGCTGCCATATTGGGCAGGAATGATGACCCGGCCATTTTCGACCGGACTGCCAACGGTTTGGGCAAAAGCCGCTAGAAAATTAGCACCATCACGAGCGGTTATTTGCATCGATAGAATTGAGCTTTTACAACTATTCTTGTGGCTAAACTAGGTATTTTACCAGGAAAGTACAAGCGACCTTTGTGTTGTTCTTGAATTACATACGAAAACAGACACAACGATGCTATTTATCACAGGGGCTACCGGCAGTATTGGTTCTGAATTGTGCCGTTTGCTGGCGGCTGACCGCATTCCTGGCCGGGCTATGTACCGAAAAGAGAACCAGCAAACCCGCTTTCAAGCGTTAGGACTGGAAGCCGTTCGTGCGGATTTCAATGACACGAATTCGATGCGGCAGGCCATGCAGGGTTGCGATCAGTTATTTCTGCTTACCTCGCCCGACCCCTGGCACGCCGAACGGGAAATGGCCATCATCAACTTAGCCATTGAGCTGGGTATTCAACACATCGTCAAAATTTCAACGGCGAATACCAATCCGAGTTCGCCACTAGCCTATGCCCGATCTCACGCCCAGATCGACCAGTATTTACGCAACCAACCGATTGATTGGACCATCTTGCGGCCCACGGGCTTCCTGCAAAATTTCACCGAGTATGCCCACCCGATCAGCCAGGGTATTTTACCCCACATGCTCGGAGATGGACAGATCGGTTATATCGATCTACGCGATATTGCCCTGGTGGCCAAACACGTATTAACCCAACCCGGCCACGCCAAAGCAACCTATTACCTGACCGGGCCAGCTTCATTGACCATGGCGGAGGTAGCCGCCGAACTAACCGCTCGATTAGGTCATGCGGTACGGGCTGTCAACCAGTCAGAGGCCGATACCCGGAAGGCATTGGGCTACGGGGGACTGGATGCCTGGCATATTGATGCGTTGATTGAGCAATTCAAGATTGGGGCGATCGGTGGTGAAATTGACGTGACCAGCGAAGTGGCCCGGCTAACGGGGCAGGCCCCAAGAACACTCACCCAGTTTGTGAACGAGTATCGAAATCACTTTTTAACCCATTAACACGTACAGCTATGAAAGCCATATCGATTGGTAAATTTCTGATTACCCTGGTGGCCATTTGGGCTACGGTCGGTTCCTACATCTTCGACTGGAATCACACCCATATTTATAATCCGGCCTGGCCTCCCCATGCTAAGTTTCACAATGCCCAGACGATGTTGTTGGGTACGGTTATCGGCTTAACGGCCCTTTGGGTGCTGTGGTGGCCCAAAGGGGAGTATTCCTATCGCCTTCGGGTTGCTTCAGCTTTAGCAAGCTACTACTGGATCACGCAGGCGGGGTCTCTTTTGTTTCCAGGCACGGCCTTAGTCGATCCGCAGTTCGCCTACCCCGGTCAGCCACCTGCTCAGCTCATCGTCGATGTGGTTATGCTGGTGCTACTGGCCATCGGTTTCGTAGGGGAAAGAAGCCGACTCAAGCGTAATCCGCAGCTATAGAACCCCTTACTTAGGTTAGTTACGTTACTAGTTTAATCGTTGTTTTATGGAATCGAATCAAGGGGTTGCCAAACCTAAAATCTGGAAGATGCTGCTCATTGCCTGGCTATTTGCGTATGTGGTCGTTAACGTCGTATTCGCCCTACTCGGCCCTTATCTAAGTGAATTACACCCGTTGGTGCGAAGTGGACTTATTACGACCATTCTGGTCCCCACCTTCGGGCTAGCCTTACCCGCCATCCAGCGAAAACTGTATCCATGGACAATCCGCTAATGGCTATCTGCTTACAGACGGCACAGACGGTCAGTCCCGAGTCGGCGCACCGACTGCTGACACCCCGCTATATGTACCTCACCGAAAACGTACTGACTTTTTTATTGGCGACGGTAGCCACTCTAGTAGCTACCTTAACAGGCTTGATTGGTGCTTTTTCGACCTTTCGACTGCAGGAAAGCAACCGGGAAATTAATCTGCTGAAGAATTTGGTCTTGAGAAAGCCCGTAGGCACGAATCAGGTGCTGGTTGATGTGATCAAAGCCAATACGTACGAATCACTCGAAAAGGTGTATGATCGTAACCTGGCCAGTGTTGAGCTTTTACATCAGGCCATAGTAGATGGAACGCCATCCGCTTATCAGGCTGAATTGCTAGCCGATATTGATAACATCCGGCGTAACCAGGTTATTCATGACCAGAAGAAGTATCTTACCCTGAGGGGTTTTCAAACTTCGCTTGCCTTTGTTTTTATAACCCTTCTACTGCTCGCATTAACTAATTGGCTGCTCCTGCTGGGTTCTTATTTATGGCCATCGCTAGGGGGCTATTTGGTGGCTGTGGGCTATTGCTTATGGCTATTTACAGACCAATTAAAAAAGTTAATGGCCTGATCAACTGGCAATAAGGCGCTTGCCCCATCAATCAAACAATCTCCAATAAGGCTCCTCAACGGGAGACTGCATTTTGCGTTACTTGAAGGAAACGCTCGGCAATACTACTACAAGTAACGAATTTGATGGGCCTGCATCGGCCGCGATCCATTTTTTTCATTTACCCTACTCGACCACATTCACTATGCTGAAAGATCGACTAGCTTACCAATTAACCCGAAACCGGAATTATCTCTTTTCATCTATGGAGGTTTTCCGATTTATTAAATAATTTCATCGTCTATGAGTAGGTAAGTGGCCCAATTAGTTCAACCATGAGACGATGAGAATCATACATGACACCACTCCTCTTTCCAGTAGTAGTCACGGAAAGAACACACCGGGTCTGTATGCCCGATTTAGCTGGCAGCATTGGTCATTTGAACAAGGACTAAGTGCTCATTATTTCACGTTTCAAACGCAGTCTGCGCACCATTTGACGACGCTCTATGGCGAAGAGTGTTTCAAGATTGTGCTTTGTATTTCAGGGCAAGCCAACATAGATTCCCTCCAGCGACGGTTTTCGTTTCAGGCAGGCAAACTTTACCTGTACAAAGCCTTAGCGGTATCTGAATCTAATTTGCAGGCTGGAATGGCTTACGAGCTGCTCCATATACATTTCCCTGTATCGAAGCTGCAAGCAGTGATCGCGGACACCCCGCTCCATGATATGCTTCTGAACGGAAATCAAGTGCTTTCCTTATCGTTAACGCCAACGATTTTTGGCCTGATTCTAACCCTTATTAATTCGGAGTTTCAGGGGGCGTTACGTCAATTACAAGTGGAGAGTGTGCTGTATCAGCTCTTGTTTGAAATTATCAAAACAGCAGACAGCACCTATCCACCTGTTCGTCACGCTATATCGACAAACCAAACCAGGCTGATACAGGAGGCTAAAGAACTACTTGATACCCATACAGGCTACATATCGATACGTCAGCTCGCGAAAGAGGTGGGCACGAACATGGTTTCGCTTAAAACGGGCTTTAAAGCGCTTTACAAGACAACTATTTTTAGTTATCAGCAAAACAAAAATTTACAAAAAGCCTATGAGCTGCTTTTGGCGGAGAATATGACCATTCAGCAGGTCAGCGAGTGTTGTGGATACCAAAGTCTTGGCAGTTTCTCGAATGCGTTTCTCCGACGGTACGGCCATCGACCCTCAGCGTTGCGGAAACGACCGATTGAATAAAACATGTTTCTTATCGGATAAGAAAACTAGCCTGGTGATGCCCCATTTTTGCTTGCCATGAAACAAGCAACTAATGGTTTACCGACACCAACGTTTCAAGGCGATGCGATTGATCAAACCGGCGCACAAGCAGTCCTTGAAGCACTCTTAGAGGAAGGAGTCAATACAATTTTTGGCTACCCCGGTGGAGCAATCATACCGGTTTACGACGCCTTGTACGATTATACCCCCTTCCTGACGCATATTACCGTAAGGCACGAACAGGGAGCTATTCATGCGGCCCAGGGTTATGCCCGGGTCAGTGGCCGAACAGGTGTTTGCCTGGCGACTTCGGGCCCCGGTGCGACAAACTTAGTGACAGGCATTGCTGATGCCATGATGGATTCCACGCCCGTTGTCTGTATTGTCGGCCAGGTGAATTCAAACCTGCTGGGAACAAACGCATTTCAGGAGGTCGATATGATTACCCTAACCCAGCCAATCACTAAGTGGAATTATGAACTAATTCACCCAGATGAAATACCCGGCATCATCGCAAAAGCATTTCACATCGCCCGCTCAGGACGCCCTGGTCCAGTAGTAATCAGCATTACCAAGGATGCGCAGCTCATGCCGTTGCAAAGACAGGTTGAACGCAGGCTTACTTTTACCTCAAAAAAGCCACCGTTACCTGATCCAACACCGCTACAGCGCGCGGCCGATTTCCTGAACGAGGCCACATTTCCGTTCATCCTGGCCGGTCAGGGAATATTGTTGGCGAAAGCAACCAACGAACTTGTCAATCTTGCCGAAACAATGGGTAGCCCGGTTGCTACTACGTTACTGGGTCAATCTGCTTTCCCGACTGACCACTCACTGTACACTGGCTGGCTGGGTATGCACGGTACGTATGCCAGCAATATGCTAACGACAAAATGTGATGTTATCATTGCCATCGGGATGCGTTTCGACGAGCGTGTTACGGGAGACCCGAATGCGTTTGCCACTCAGGCTAAAATCGTTCATATTGATATTGACCCCGCCGAAATCGGCAAAGTGATTCAACCCGAAGTTGCGTTGGTGGGGGATGCCAAAGAGATTTTACGTCAACTGATACCGCTGTTAAAGGCGCATCCTTCCTCTAATTGGCAATCGCATTTTACCAGGTACCAATCACTCGAAAGCGAGAAGATCACCAGGCGGGAGCTGGCGCCAACCACGCAGAAGATAAAGATGGCTGAGGTTATCGCCATGCTTTCCGACAAGACGGCGGGTAATGCCGTGCTGGTCACTGACGTAGGCCAACACCAGATGAAGGCGTCACGTTATTATCAATTTCGCCGAACACATAGCTTAATAACGTCCGGAGGCTTTGGCACAATGGGGTTTGCGCTCCCGGCTGCCATTGGTGCCAAAGTGGGCGCGCCGGACCGTGACATTATAGTCGTTGTTGGCGACGGGGGTTTTCAGATGACTCTAAAAGAGTTGGCAACAATAGCGCACTATGGGTGGCCCATCAAGATAATTCTGCTAAACAACAACTACCTAGGCATGGTACGGCAATGGCAACAATTGTTTTTTGACCACCGGTACTCGTTTGTTCATTTACAAAACCCAGACTTTATGACGATTGCTCGTGGGTTTGCTATCGATAGTAAACAGTGTAGCCAGCGTGAATTACTTTCAGCCAGTTTAGATGACGTATTGGCTAGCCATCAACCATTCTTACTGGAAGTGATTGTCGAACAGGAAGAAAATGTATTTCCAATGTTCCCCGCTGGAGGGCGAATGGATCAGATTCGTTTGGAGTAGAGCGCCAATTAATACATTGGTCAAGGCACATCGAACCAAGTCAACAAATTAGATAGAATAACAGCCCAGACACCTCGTTTCTGGGCTGTTTTCATTATAAAGGCATTTTTTGCAATTAACATCCAAGTTTTTGCACAAATTATCCAAGTCGATCCTTGCCCATTCGCCTACTTTCGCTTCATCATTCGCCTATGTTTTTACCCGATTGAAACGACAGTATAACAGCAAACTCAGGCAATCGATGAGCCATAAGCAAAGCTATTTGTTCGAAGCGTTGATTGTCCTGCTGATCCTATTATTACTCGTACTGGGTATCGGCTGGATGTAAGTAAACACGAACCGACACGATTATGATTGGGGGAACTGCGCTTCGAAATGCATCCTTTTTACGGATTGACGAAAACGGAAAAACACCCAAATTCCAACAAATTGTCAACGGCATTATTGCCCAGATTGAAGCGGGCATTTTTAAACCCGGCGACCGATTGCCTTCCATCAATGAAACCAGTGCTGAGTATTATCTGGCTCGCGCTACGGTCGAGAAAGCGTATTGCAATCTGCTCAAAAGTGGTCACATCACCTCCTTATACCGTAAAGGCTTTTACATCTCGCAGGGCAAAATCGTCAAACGCGTACTGTTTCTGACGGGTACGATCAGTGAAACGAACCGGGCGATTTTTAAGGTAGTAAGCGAACAGCTTGGTAAAACCTATAAAGTCGATATTTATGCCTACGAATATCAGCGCGATTACCTGTTGGATGAGCTGGAAAAGCAAGCGGGTAATTACCATTATTTCGTACTGATGCCGCACCATCTGGGCGAAATCTGCGACCTGACCGACCTACTGAAGAAAATTCCATCGGATCGGCTTATTTTTCTGGATGGCTCAACCGTACCATCTCTGCGCAACTGTGCGTCGGTGCGCTTTGGCTGTGGCGACCATTTTCGGGCCGTTCTCGAAGCGAATGCCGCTACGTTCCGCAAGTACCACACGCTCAATTTCGTTACAACCGACAACGAGTACATCCCCGCCGACTGGTACAGCACATTTCTTGATTTTACGGAATCGCATCATCTGACGGGACAAGTACTGGACGACGTTTGGGAGGTGCCTTTGCAAGCGGGTGCGGCTTATCTGTTTGCCGACGATAACGATTTGATAACCATCATTCAGGAAGCAAATCAAAAGGGGTTGATGGTGGGGCACGATGTGGGAATTGCGTCTTTCAACGATGCTCCTTACAAAGCGGTGCTGGGCGGTGGCATTTCGGTGATACAAACCGACGTAGCAGCGATTGGGCGGAATCTGGCGAGCATCGTTAGGCAGAACCAGAAACAGACCGTCCGCATTCCGATGCAGTTTATTGATCGTGGATCGTTGTAAAGCCCTTCGCCTGTCTGATTCATGCAACGACTTGTATTTCTCCTGATTCCTCTGGTAGCCTCTCTGGTCTGGGCCGTCGGGCACAATCCATCGACGCCAAAACGATTCCGACGGCTGCCCTCCTCGCAAACGGGTATTACGTTCAACAACCGGATTCAGGAATCGGACTCGGTGAACATTTTACGCTTTGAATACCTCTACAATGGAGGGGGCGTTGGTATTGGCGACTTCAATAACGACGGTTGGCAGGATATTTTTTTTACGGGCAATCAGGTTTCTTCCCGCTTATATCTGAGTACAGGAAAGGATGAAGAACCCCCATTGCATTTCGAGGACATAACGGAATCGGCGGGTGTAACGACGCATGCCTGGTGCACGGGTGTTACCATTGTTGACCTGAATCAGGACGGCTGGCAGGACATTTACGTGAGTGTGGCTGGTTACGACAAAGACACGACCAAACGGGCTAATCTGCTGTTTATCAATCAGACGAAAAAGAAAGGCGATCCGGTTCGGTTTCGGGAACAAGCCCGCGAATATGGCCTGAACGACATGGGCTACAGCACCCAAACTGCTTTTTTCGATTACGACCACGACGGTGACCTGGACGCTTATGTACTGACCAATGCCCTCGACCGCTACAATCGCAACGCCCTACGCCCGAAGATGGTGAACGGCGAAGCCCCCAGTAATGATCGACTGTACCGGAACATGAGTGCAGAAAGAGCGAAAGAGCGAATGAGTGAAAGAGTGAATCGGAACGCCGAATCGCTCTCTCACTCATTCGCTCTTTCGCTCTTTAAAAACGTTACCCGCGAGGCAGGCATCTTAACGGAAGGGTATGGACTGGGTATTACGATTGCGGATCTGAATAGTGATGGCTGGGAGGATGTCTACTGCGCGAATGATTTTCTGTCTAATGATTTGGTGTGGGTTAATAATCAGGATGGTACGTTCACCAATAGAACGGCTGACTATCTGAAGCATCAGTCTCACAACGCGATGGGCGTCGATATCGCTGATATCAATAATGATTTGCTGCCCGATATTATGGTCGTTGATATGCTGCCCAATACGAACCAGCGGCAGAAAATGATGCTCCCCGGCTACAATTACGACCGTTTTCGTATGGATTTGCAGATGGGCTACCAGCCGCAATACATGCGGAATACCTTGCAGTTGGGCGTGGGTCAGGGAGCATTCTCCGAAATTTCTCAACTGTCGGGTGTCGATAAAACGGATTGGAGCTGGGCACCGCTATTCGCCGATTTTGACAATGATGGCTACCGCGATTTACTGATTACCAATGGCTATCGACGTGACGTAACAAATCTGGATTTTACCACCTATCTGGCTGATTTACATGCCGGAGGGTTTGGTGATGAGCAGGAGAAAAATAAAAAAGCCTACAAAAAACTGATGGAACTGCCAGACGTAAAACTGGCTGATTTCTGCTATCGCAATCGAGGAGCAGAAGGAAATCTAACGTTTGAGGACGTATCGGAGCAATGGGGTTTCGAAGCGCCCAATTTCTCAAATGGGGCTGCTTACGCCGATCTGGACAATGACGGTGATCTGGACATAGTCATTAACGCCATCGATGACGAAGCCTTTGTCTATGAAAATAGCTCGGAGCGGGGAGCAGGGAGCCGTATAAGTAAAGGGCACGAAAATTCGTGGCTACGACTGGCCCTCGAACGAAATCCGTCGCAGGGAACACGGGTGAATGTCTACTCTGGGAATCATACGCAAACGGCCGAGTTTAACCCAACCCGTGGGTATGTATCGTCAGTAGAGCCGTATCTGCATTTCGGCCTCGGCACTACTGCGGTTGTTGACTCTGTGGAGATCATCTGGAACGATGGTACGTATCAGGTACTACGTACTGTAATACCGAATCAGTTGTTACGTGTTGCTTATCAGCCAATTGGAAAATACAAATCACGTAGTGTTTCGACACCCACTTATTTTCAGGAAATACCCGCAACTGATTTAGGGCTGGATTATGTCCATGTCGAGAGTGAGTTTAATGACTTTGCCCAGACGCCTTTACTACCCCACAAGCACTCGCAGAATGGACCACCAATGGCCGTAGCCGATGTGGATGGAAATGGGTTGGAAGACATCTACATCGGCTCGGATTTTGGTCAGAGAAGTTATCTGTATTTCCAGCAGTCCAACGGTCGTTTTGCGAAAACCGAACTTCTAAAAGGGCCGAATCAGGAGGATACCGGCGCTTTGTTTTTCGATGCGGATCAGGATGGTGATCAGGACCTGTACGTCGTCAGCGGGGGAAGCCACGCAAACGCTCCTTCAGACGCCTATCAGGATCGGCTTTATCTGAACGATGGGAAAGGCCATTTAACGCTATCCAAACAGGCATTACCCATCACCAATATTAGTGGTTCCTGCGTTAGCGCCTGTGACTTTGACCACGACGGTGATCTGGATTTGTTTCGAGGTAGCCGACTGATTCCGGGTCAGTACCCAATGCCCGCCAGCAGTTTTCTCTTCAAAAACGAACGTGGTCGGTTTATCGATGTAACAGCACAGGTCGCCCCTGAACTACAAAACATTGGTCTGGTTACGTCAGCCGTATGGACCGATTTCGATAAAGATGGTTTGCAAGACTTAGCCCTTTGTGGCGAATGGATGCCTGTGACTATACTGCACGGAGCGTGGAGCAGGGAGCAGGGTCTGAAGAACTATGTTTTGCGATCCCAGCCCCATGCCCCTCGCTCCATGCCTCCCGGCTGGTGGAATACGCTCGCTACTGCCGATTTTGATCATGACGGCGATATGGATTTGCTGGCTGGAAATCTGGGATTGAATACCAAATACAAAGCATCACCCCAGGAACCAATTGAATTATATGCCGCCGATTTTGATAAAAACGGACGTATCGATCCAATCATAACCTATTACAATGATCGACAGCAGTGGATACGCCAAACACGCGATTTGTTAACGGCGCAAATTCCATCCATGAAACGCCGTTTCCCCAATTTTGATACCTACGCCAATACTACCTTCAACGAATCGTTTACTGAAGAGGAACTCAAATCGGCTTACCACCTAACGGCAACTGAGTTTCGTAGCCTATACTACGAAAACGTCGGTAATGGGTTTAAAGCGCATCCGCTTCCTGTGGAAGCCCAATTTGGCCCTGTATACGGTGTTGTGGTCGATGATTTTAATAGGGATGGGTATCAAGATGCTTTCCTCATCGGTAATTCTTATGCATCAGAAACGATCGGCGGCTGGTATGATGCCTCGAAAGGCACCTTATTGCTTGGCGGTAAACGCGGTGGATTTGTGGTTAGCAACCTGAAGGGGCTGACTGCCGATAAAGAAGCGAAATCGATCGTGCAACTTCATCGAAAGAATGCAGCTTCCATGATCATAATTGGTAATAATAACGGCCCGCTTCAAGTGTTTAGCAGGGTCAATAACGATGAACGATATACTAGCCTAAAACGGCATAACAGGTCTACATATACCCGAAATAGATATCCATAGGTTTATTGACAAGGCACGAACAATTTATCCAATAAAAGGCTACCCCTACTATTTAACTAACACACTATCTTGCTATAAATGAACATTTTACGTTGATTCGATTAACGATGAAAATCGTTCACGAAAACGTCGGTATATTTTCAGGACAAGGCAGAAATTTTAATATCTGTCCAACTCTATCAGTCGCATACGCTTAACCCTCAGGCTTACGGAGTTTTTAATTTCTTTTTCGCCGATCAATGGCGTCGCGCACACGGGCGGCACTTTCGTAGTCTTCTTTCTTGATGATTTTAGCTAATAGTTCTTCCAGCTCAGCCAGGGTGTACTCGGCGTATGAGCCTTTTTTGTCACGGGTTTTATCGTCAACGAAATAGCCTGATGTATTCACCACCTCCTCGCTGGCACGAAGTGGGCAATCGAAGCGAACAGCTAAAGCGATGGCATCGGATGGGCGGGCATCCAACTTGAGAGTTTCTCCGTCGGGTTTCAGGACTACAATAATGGCATAAAAAATCTCGTCCTGAACACGTGTAATGACAGCCTCTTTCAGGAGAATACCCGTCTGCTTTAACGTCCGATAAAACAGGTCATGGGTGAAGGGTCGAAGGGGTTGCATCTTCTCCATCGCTACGGCAATAGCCTGCGCTTCGCTGGCGCCAATGATTAGCGGTATGCGTCGTTTCCCGACGGTGTCTTCAAGGATAAGAGCATAATTGCCGGGTTTCGACAAGCTTTCCGAAAGGGCAATAATCGACAGATCAATCATCAGCCTAGGCGTCGTTTCGTTGAATAAACTGGCACAACGCCCCCATATCATCAAAAGGAGAAATCACAAAACCATCGACACTTAGTCGGTATAGATCCCGTTTTTCGACTTCAATCTGATAGCCATTGGTCAATGTGATATGCTTACCAGTATGGTTCTGCACCGGAATCTTCATTTCTGCCAGGGCATATAAGACAAAGTCAGTTTCGTTGTATGTCTCCATTAGGCTAATGCATTTTCATAAACAACTGTTGCGCCAAGGCCAATACAAACCATTGACGACATTACGACCAGCGTAGTCCGAACCATTGGATTCGTTAATAGCCGCACTGAAAAAGGCACACTGAATACACCAGCCGCCACCATCATACCCCCAATAGAGCCAACGCCAAACAATACTAAATAAAGCAGACCCGCCCCTGTTCCTTTAATCTGAGTCAGCACCGAAAGTATAAGAGCACCACTACCTGCCAGGCCGTGAATAAGGCCCACACCATAAGCCAACCCGTGATCGTGTCTTTCGTGTGCGTGAAATACTCCCGTCGGATGTGAATGTGCCAGTACCAAATTCGGCGGGACCACCAACTTGTACAGCCGTATACCACCAAGCGTCATGAGCATAACGCCGACGCCCGCTTCTAGAAAACGAAAGTCAGATTCGTGCAGGGCAAACTTTCCCAGCATAAAAATGCTGCCCACGATCAGGATTGTGGAGGTATGTCCAAGCCCCCAGAATACACCGTCTTTCAAAGCCAGCCGGATGTTATTTCGACGGGTCACAATATTGCTCACCGCCACTAAATGATCGGCCTCATACGCGTGGGTAAAACCGACACCCAAAGCCAATAAAAGGGGAAATAGCGTTTGCATATTGGTTATTGAGTTACTCGTTTATTAGTTATTGGCAACGAAATCAATGGATGAAAGTCTGAGGTCTATTGACTGAATTAGTGGACCGCTATTCGCTATTAACGAATAACAAATGACCAATAACAATCCGGTGGTTGCCCGTGTCGGCAATGACGAGCTGACCGTCATCCGTGCTGATCGAAAATGGCCAATAAAGTTGCTTGTCTGTACCGAAACGCGTGTTGGCATTCTCGCTTCCTGTCTCGAAACTGGCATGGCCAATCAGGTTATCGGCGGATTGATTGTGTTGCGTCGGCACGCTATCGAACCATAGAACCCGGCTATTACCTGTGTCGGCCACCAGTAGGCCATCGCCGTAGAAATGGGCATCATACGTCCAGCTCAACGTTTGTTTTGCCGGGAACAGGCTATATTGGTTTTGACCGTTACTATCAAAATCAGCCTGACCAATCAGTACGTCGGCGGGCTGGTTGGGGGCAGTACGCCAGTCATGCCAGATCAGCGTTCGGTAGTATTGGGTATCGGCTACGGCCATCTGCCCATTCGGCCCGATTTTGACAGAATATGGCCAAATAGGATTTACTGACTCGTAATCCCGTTCTGTGAAATCGGTTTGGCCGATAACTGCCGTAGCTGGGGCAGAAGATTCGCTTGGGATATGATCGTAATACAACACCCGGCGATTACCTGTATCAGCAATCCAGAGCTGTTCACCGTCGGAGGTCACGCCATAGGGCCAGTTCAAGGTTCGTTCGGTAGGCAGGGCTCCGATCCCTTTCCCGTTGGGCTGATTGCAGGTAAAATCTTCCTGACCCAGCACGGTATCGGCGGGTTGGCCATGCTGCGTTGGAAATTGGTTCCAGATCAGCACCCGGTGATTCCAGGCATCGGCTACAATCAATCGCTCTCCATCCGACCAAAGCCCCGATGGGTATTGCAGGGTATCGGCGGCAACATGTCCACCCGAATTTCGTCCTGTTTCTTCGGTGTCTAATTGACCAAGAATAACATCGGGTTCAGCGAACTCCGTTGTGGGTAGCTGGTTCCAGATAAAAACACGGTTCTGCCCCGTATCGGATACCATTAACTGTCCGCCTACCGTCCATACACCACGCGGAGCCAAAAAAGGATGCCCCGCACTTCCCCGAAAAACGGCATTTAACTCCACCAACGGGGGAAGGCCGGGTAAGGATTGCGTTAGGGACATAGTTGGTTAATGGTTATTGAGTTATTGAGTGTTAGTTACTGAGCTGTATAGGTAATTCTGATAACTGATAACCAATTAACAGATTCTTGGCAGTTGCTCGCCGACCAGCATATTCACCACCCGGCGACCGCCGATGCGACTTGTGAGCACAACCTGACCGGGATGTTCGGCAACGACTTCACCAATAATGGCTGCCGAATGGCCGTAGTCGAGTGTGTGTAGTTTTTCAAGGAAAGCACCGGCTACTTCGGGCGCGACGATTGCCAGAAAAACACCTTCGTTGGCTACGTAGAGAGGGTCAAGGCCCAATAATTCGCAGGCACCCGCTACCTCATCGAGCACCGGAATAGCCGCTTGTTTCAGGTCGACTCCCACACGGGTCGTGCCAACGTTTCGATCGCGAGCAATTTCGTTCAACACGGTTGCCACGCCACCCCGAGTCGGGTCACGTAAGAGGTGAATATCTTGGCCAAACTCGTCCAGCAATGCCAGAACAGTATGGTTCAACGGAGCGGTATCGCTCTCTAAGGTCGTTTCAAATTCCAGTCCTTCCCGCACCGACATGATCGCCATACCGTGGGTAGCAATGTGCCCGCTAACGATCACTTTATCGCCCGCTTTAACGTTTTTTATGCTGATGTGGGCCTGTGAGTGCAGTTCGCCGATGCCGGAGGTATTGATAAAAATCTTATCCCCTTTTCCGCGTTCAACCACCTTAGTATCGCCCGTGACAATATGTACGCCAGCCCGTTCGGAAGCGTCTTTTATACTGACCAGAACATCCCAGAATTCGGCCATCGTCAGACCTTCTTCCAGAATAAACCCCAGCGATAGGTATTTAGGAATAGCCCCGCACATCGCCAAATCGTTGACGGTTCCGTTAACAGCCAATTCGCCAATGTTGCCGCCGGGAAAAAATACGGGCGAGATGACGTAACTGTCTGTCGTGAAAGCCACGCGGCCTGTCAGGTTCAGTATAGCCCCGTCGTGGTGAGCATCGAGCAACGGATTACTGAGCAGATCAAAAACCCCCGCTTCGAGCAATTTATTGGTCAGAATGCCCCCGCTGCCGTGACCGAGCGTAATAATGTCGAAATCGAGTTTCGGCATAGGACAGTGAAGTTGCATAGCGATTGGATGAAAGAGTGAATGAGCGAAAGAGTAAATGAGTGAATGGGCGAATAAGTGAATTTCGATGCGAATAGTATCCGCTCTTTCGCCATTCGCTCTTTCACCCGTTCACCAATTCACTCATTGAAAAATGATAGTAAGCCGCACAGGCACCCTCCGATGACACCATGGGTGCGCCCAGCGGACGCTCAGGTGAGCAGGCACGTCCGAATTGACTACATTCATTCGGTTTTTTGATGCCTTTCAAAACCAGACCCGCAATGCAATCGGGGCATTCGGGGGCTTTGGTAATCGACACCGAAAACTTGCGATCGGCATCGAAGGCGGCAAGTTCAGGGCGCACCGCCCAGCCACTGCCGGGAATGTTTCCGATGCCCCGCCACTCGCGGTCTACGACTTCGAATACTTGTTCGATAATGCGCCTGGCCTCGGGATTCCCTTCTGGCCGAACTACGCGGGCATACTGGTTTTCAAGCTTGTATTCACCCCGCTCCAGTTGCCGCACCACCATCAGAATACCCTGCATCAGATCAACCGGCTCGAAGCCCGTTACAACCATGGGCATTTTATAGCGCTCAACCAATGGGCTGTACTCGTTGATACCCATAATGGCACAAACATGACCGGCCGCCAGAAAACCCTGAATATGGGTATTGTCATCCTGAATGACAGCATCCATAGCGGGCGGCACCAGTACATGAGACGCTAAAATCGAATAGTTTTTAAGCCCTAGTTTTTGAGCCTGTATGAGCGAAAGTGCATTGGCGGGCGCTGTCGTTTCGAAACCAACGGCGAAAAACACGACCTCGCGGTCGGGGTTTTCGCGCGCCAGCCGAACGGCCTCCAACGGCGAATACAGAATCCGGACGTCGGCCCCACCCGCTTTAGCATCGAGCAGGCTTTTGGTCGAACCCGGCACCCGGATCATATCACCGAACGAGCATAGAATTACACCCTTTTCTTCGGCCAGATACACTGCCTTGTCGATCAGATTAACGGGGGTCACACAAACCGGGCAGCCCGGCCCGTGTACCATTGTAACGAGGTCAGGCAATAGGTTCAGAATGCCATTTTTAACCAGCCCGTGTGTTTGTCCACCGCACACCTCCATGATTGTCCACGGGCGAGTGGCAGTTCGATGAAGTTCCTGAATGTACAGATCTACCAGTTCAGGGTCGCGGTATTCGGTGAGGTGTTTCATACAGCGGGGCAGTCTAGTTGGCTACTTTCTGTTAATTCGTCCAAGTCTCCTATCTCCCGGAGATAGGCAAACGTTTTCTCGGCTTCTTCTTCGTCCACAATGCTGATAGCGACGCCCACATGAACCAGCACATAGTCACCTATCTGCGCGCTTGGAACCATATCCAAACTAGCGTCTTTAATGATACCCCCGAAATTCACGCGGGCCATACGAACCAATCCATCGTACTGGCATTCGATGGATTTTATTTTACCGGGAATAGCTAAGCACATGGCAGGTTTCAGCTTTTAAACGTGAATTATTTGCAGTAGTCAACGCATAATGGGCCAATTGCCCAAACGAGATGCACTCGTCATTAGGTGAAAGCTGGCGATGAAAATAGAGTTGATAAGTTGGTTCCAGTTCGTACCGGAGCCAGTCTACGAGCAGCGCATTTTGAAAAACGCCACCACTAAAGGCCAGTTGTTGAATGCCCGTTTGCCGGGCAATAGCGGCTACAGCCTGCACCAGCGTGTAATGAAAGTTGGCCGCGATCTGGTTTATTGGCAGTCCAGCCAGATTATCCCGGACAACACCTGCTACGATAGCCCTTGTGGGTATCTGGGTTGTCATTAAAGCGTCAGGCAAATAGCTTTGGGACGCTTCATAACCGTTTTCCAGAACGTATTGAGCAGCTGTAGTTTCCAGTAGTAGTGCAGCCTCGCCCTCATAACTTACCCGGTCAACTAATCCCAGAAGGGAAGCAACGGCATCGAAAAGCCGTCCGACGCTACTGGTTTTCAGTCGGCTTTTGCTCAATTCGAGAAGTTTTAAATACAGAGACCATTCTTTATCCGTGAATTTTAACCTTAGTAGCTCATCAGCATCCGAAATAGTAAAAGCTAATGACAGTGCTGATAATCGCGGTTCGCGGGGCATTTTATCGCCTAGCAGCGCGTCAAAATAATCGAAGTGCCCTACCCGATCAAAGGTGCCGTTTTGATAGGAAATAAACTCACCACCCCAAATTTGTCCATCAGTACCGTAGCCCGTTCCATCCCAAATAATGCCCAAAACAGGCTCATTTTCGTTGGCTAAATCGTTTTCGGTCATTACCGCAGCCAGATGAGCTTCGTGATGTTGAACCATCACAAGTGGAACACCCCAGGCAGTCGATAAGTCGAAAGCTAACAGGCTTGAAAAATAGCCTTCGTGCATATCAGCCAGAATAACCTCGGGCGTTGCATCGAACAGATGTAAAAAATGATCGAGTGTAGCCCGAAAGCTGGTCTGCGTATCGTAGCTTTCCAGATCGCCGAGGTATTGACTAACATAGGTATTGCCCCTTACCTGCCAGGCAAACGTACTCTTGAGCGATGCGCCGAGCGCAAGAATATTGGCATTTCCCCCCCAGGCATTGAAAGTAACTGTCGGCGCCAATCCCCTCGAACGACGCAGTACAATAGGCTGGCGGTAAGTTGGCGACAACCGCATGACCGAATCATCCTGCGGCACAACTATGTCCCGATTATGGGTCAGGATCAGGTCGGCAACGGCGGATAGTTGCTCCAGCGCCTGCTTGTTGGTGTAGCAAATCGGTGAGCCACTTATGTTACCGCTGGTTGCCACTAATGGGGTATCAAAGTGGCTGGCAATTAACGCGAGCAGCGGGGCATAGGGTAGCATAACCCCCAATTGTTTCAGACCCGGTGCGAGCTGGTCAACGGCCAGCCTGGAGACGGATTGCGGTCGTAGATCCAGCAGCACGATGGGCGATATCGGACTGCTTAGTAGCGCCCGTTCATCGTCGGTCAGAAAACAATCCTGCTGTACGCTGCTCAGGTCCGGATACAGAACCGCCAGGGGCTTGGTGGGGCGATGTTTGCGTTCACGAAGCAGGCTTATGACGTTCTTGTTGGTTGCATCGCACACGAATAGATAGCCACCTATGCCTTTAACCGCTACGATACAGCCGCCCCGAAGACTGGAAACCACAGTTCGCAGGAGAACATTTTGGCTGGCCTGAAGGCAACAACCAGCCGAATCGTATACCTGTATCTCAATGGGGCAGGTTGGGCAGGAGTTGGTCTGGGCGTAGAACCGCCGGTTGGCCGGGTCGTTGTATTCCCGTTCACAGTCAACGCACATACCATATCCGGTCATGGTAGTGGTTGACCGGTCGTAGGGTACTTGGTACAGAATGGAGTAACGCGGCCCGCAATGCGTGCAGGTCGTGAAGGCGTAGCCAAAACGCCGATTGGTTGGATCATTTATTTCGGCCCGGCAGGTGTCACAAAGCGCCAGATCGGGCGTTAACAATAGTGATGCCGGACCTTTTACCTGACTATCAACAATCGAAAAGTCATCGAAATGAATCGGCTCAATCTCACGCAGTTCCACCGACCGAATCCGGGCGATTACGGGTGCTTCGGCCTGAACGCGGCTTGAAAATACCTGCGCCGTAGCAGGATCAGTAGTGATGTAAATATGTACCCCATCGGCTCCATTACGCACAGAACCTGGCAGTTTCATTGCCCGAGCCAATTGCCAGACGAAAGGCCGAAAGCCCACGCCCTGCACTTGTCCGGTAAGGTGAAGATGAAACGTCATGGGGTAGTGAATGAGTGAATGAGCGATATAGGTGTAAGCAACTTTCACTCATTCACTCTTTCGCTCTTTGAATATTGCTTTTGCTCTACCTTGGCCAGCAACCAACCGCACCACGCATCGAGGCCCTCGCCTGAGGTGCTGGAAATAGTCAACACCTCAATATCGGGGTTCACGTCGCGGGCGTCCTGGGTTACGTTCTCCACTTTGAAGGGTACATAAGGCAATAAGTCCGCCTTTGAGACGACCATCAGTTCGCTGGTCAGGAACATGCGTGGGTATTTTTTGGGCTTATCGTCGCCTTCGGTTGTGGCCAGCAGGGTTACACGCAAGTCTTCGCCGAGGTCGAAGGCGGCCGGGCAAACCAGATTGCCTACATTTTCGATAAACAGCACGTCTACACCCGTCAGGTCGATATGGTCGAGGGCCTGGTAAATCATTTGCGCTTCGATATGGCACATGCCCCCTGTCACGATCTGCAGGGCGTTGATTCCCACGTCGCGCATCCGAATGGCATCGCGTTCGGTTTCGGGGTCGCCTACCAGCACGGCCATATTCAGCCGACCGGCAAGTCGTTTACCGGTTTCCTGCATAAGTGTGGTTTTACCACTACCCGGCGACGAGCAGACGTTAATGACCAGTACATCGGGCAACCGATCACGAATGGCTTTTGCCACAAAATCATTGACCTTTAGCAGGTTCAGCGTGGTATTTTCGCACTGCACGGCTCCTACAGAAGCCTGATTTGATTTGGGTTTGGCAGTTATCATTGGTTAGTGGTTATTCGGTTATTGGTTACTGGTTATTCGGAGATCCAATCAACAAATAACCAGTAACCAATAACCAGTCTCAATCACAAAACTCTACTTTGCTTATCAGTAACTCTTCGCCTTGCACGACGTTTCGGCTGGGTTTCCCGCAGGAACAGACAAATTTGTAGTGCTGCACTTCGGTCGTTTTATCGCAGTCATCGCAATGGATCAGAATGGGTAGCACTTCTACATGCAGGCTCGTTTGCTGATACTTCGGTTCATCTTCCAATACAGCCGCAAATGCATTCTGCATCAGGATGGGTTGCACGTTCGAGAGTAACCCTGCTTTCAGATAAATACCCCGAATCCGATTTATATCGGCAGGAAACTCATCTTCAAGTGTTCGGAAAATATTACGGACTAATGAGATTTCATGCATTTTGGTTATTGGTTATTCGTTACTAAACTTCTCCGTAAGCCATTCATAACTACCGACACCATTTCCATGACCGAATAACCATTAACCAATAACCAATTCATCCAGGCGTTCCAGGTGCAAATCGGCATCCCGAATAAGAGCTTCATCGGCCACCAATGTCCGTATTTCACCCGCTTTTTTAACCATATCGTCGTAGAGTGCCCGCTGGTTTTGGGGGTCGTCTTCACCTACATACCAGCCCGCTTCGAGATAGTTCAGGATGGTTAACGCACGTTCGTACGGATATGCATCGGCAGTACGAACCCGTAGAGCATCACGATAATAGCCAATAGCTCTGGCATAATTATCAGATTTCCTGGCCAGTGGATACTTTGTCAGCGCATTAGCGTAGTGGTTGCAAACCGTGGCATACTCATAAGGAAATTCTTCCCGAGTAAAATAGGCCAATGCCTGTTGAAACGAACTTGACGACACGGCGGCCCAGATACTTTTCTTCTTGACTTCATCAGGAATTTCGGAAAAAATGACCCCGAGGTGGTGCTGAATTTCGGCAAAAATAGCGGGAGCACTTTGCTGTGTAAACACCTTAAGGGCTTGCTGATAGGCTTCCATAGCCGGACGGTAAAATTGCGGATTACCGTTCTGCGCCCAGGTATAGAGCAATATACCCTTGCGGTACTGCGCGTTGGCTAGTAGTTCGGGGACGTCTTCGTTGTCAAAGATGGTCACCGCACGACTGATATAGCCCAGCGCTTCAGAAAAACTGTTGGAAAAGGTGGCAACCTGTGCAGCATCGACCAGCAACAAACCCACCTGAATAGATCGTTGTTGGGCTTCGTAATATTGCAGTACCTGCCAGAGCGCCGTTTTCGTTTTTTTCAGCAAATCGGCATCGTAGGGAACCACCAACTGTTGAAGCCATACAGCATATTGAACAGCCAACAACTCGTGTTTGGCCGTATCACTTAGTTCAGAAACACTCGCCTGTTCCAGTACGTGGTTAGCCTCGGTTAGTTGCCCGGTGTCGAGCAGCAGCGTGGCGAACTGTTTGGTTGTGTATGCCTGATACTCGGCATCGGGTGCGAGATCTATGCCCAATCTGTAGGCTTCTGCCACGTCGTCGGTTGCATCGCTTTCGAGATTACCGTAGTGCAACGCGACAGCCCGGTTGTGCCAGCGCCGGTAGGTTTCAAACGTACCTACCCCGTTAACAGGCCGCACGGGTGCTACCAGCGATACACCCGACTGCAACCGGTTCGTAAGGTCGATGGTATCGGCGAGCAGGCGATCATGTCGGGCGTAGGTATACGCTTTCTCCCAGTTCCCTAACCGTATAAACACGAACGACAATAGATTGTCGGCTGAGAAAGCTAGTGGATGTGGGAGTAAAACTGGGGGTAATGTTTCACCCCAATCGAGGGGTAATTGGATAACTCCCTCAATAACGAGTATCGCATCCGCGTTAGGTGTTGTATCAGTTATCGGACTTATCTGCACCAGCTCATCAAGCCGAAATTCAGTTTGGATGGCCCACGTAACAGAATCTATATCGTCGGTTTGTATGGTTAGGTAATACATAACGTGTGGTTAGAGCGTAATGCTCAGAATACCGGTAGTTTTCAATTCGTAGGCTAAGTCACGGTCAGCATCATCAAGGTCGTTATCAATCAACAGTTCACGGATGTTTACTGACTTGTCGCCCAACAGATTTCGATCTTTCAGGAGTAGCCAACTGGTTTTGTGTAGCTTCTCAAAAAACGCTTTCGACTTACCCGCCACCAGCAACGTTTGTCGGTCGGGGTAATACACCATACTTACCTGTAAATCGTCGCCCAAAGCAACTTTGGCGATAGATGCCTCGATGAGCAAATAGCTATTCTTCAGGTAAACCATTGTTGGTTATTAGTTACTGAGTTATTCGTTATTAAGTTATTGGGATTCGGTTTGGCAATTCAGGTAATAAATTCACTATTAACACAATAACCATTAACTTAATAACGAATAACCAATAACCTCTTCCCGCATTAAAGCCGCGACACGATCACCGGCCTCTTTCACCACGTCGGATAGGTTCACTGCCAGCTTCGTATCATCGACTGCAATCAGGTAAATCTGGATATCGTCGGGATAATCCTTGAGCAAAATTTTACGGGCATACGATAGTGCCTGACCCCATTTCAAACTGTGCAGAAACACCATCGGGTCGTCTTGAATAGCCGCTTCCACTTCGTGAGCCGGTAGTTTGTAGAGCGTGCCGGGAGCTTCTCCCGTATTGATCACCGCATCGACAATCAGAATTCGTTCGTGCCCACGCAACTGAAACAGCACCTCAAACGCCGACGTACCCATATCAAACAAACTAACTCCAGGTTGCTCACCAAGTGATTCTCGGAGTTGATCGATTACATAACAACCCACGCCGTCATCGCTACGAACGGGATTGCCAAAACCCATAATGGCGGTCTTTTTCATACGAATGAGAGAGTGAATGAATGATAGAATGAGTGAATAAATGAGTAGCCTATTCATTGCGCAGGTGACCCAATCATTCACTCACTCTACCATTCACTCATTCATAATTTAAACTTGGCCATTTCCTTGCCCGATTTCCCATCGTGGGCGTGGACGGTACAAACCAGACAGGAGTCGAACGAACGGGCTACCATGCCTACTTCGACAGGATCGTGCGGATCTTCGATTTCGGTACCTTCAAGGGCGGCTTCAATCGGACCGGGGTTACCCCGGTCATCGTTCGGGCCAACGTTCCAGGTGGTGGGTGCCATCACCTGGTAATTTTTGATAACCCCATTTTCAATTTCAATCCAATGAGCCAGTGAACCGCGGGCGGCTTCAGTAGCGCCAAAGCCTTTACCATCACGTTCTTCAGGCTTGATGTAAAATTCACTATTGAGGTCTACCTGACGGAGCCACTCATCAATTTGTGTATACAGTCGGGCGGCTTCGTGAACGCGGGCTAACGTCCGGGTAAATACGTTCGTTCCTAATTTTTTGATCACATCACCAAACAGCGGGTCAAAGACCTGATGCGGCAACAGATTGTCAGGGTTAGCGTTCATGAGCACGCGCGCCAGCGGACCAGCCTCAGCTGCCATGTCCATGTAGCGAGGTGCTTTTGCCCAGCTATATTTTTCGTTGAAATTCGAGTCAGCCAGGGTGTGCGACTGTAGGGGTGTTGGCATAGGTTCATCCCAAGGGTGAGCTGCCGGAACGTCGGCATACCAGGCATGACCAACGTGTTCTTTGATATTCAGGTGGTCGAAAACGTGGTATTTTTTACCATCGAAAAATCCGCTTCGGTTAATCAACGCTGCGTTACGGCCCTCTACGGTCGGTTTCTGGTAATGGTCTTTATGCAGGTACGTTCCATAAGCGATAAACTTGCCAACACCCTGACCGAACTTGTGCAGACCAAATTCCAGACTGGCCCTGATGAACAAGCCCAGATCAGAATTGCGCTGCGAATCGTTTTCTTCTACCCAGGCCATCAAATCATCCCAGGTTTTGATCTGCATATACCGCTCAATCGAACAGCCTAGCCAGAGTGATTCGAGCCAGTCTTTGCGGAACTGGTTCATGATGGCGTGCGCGCGGGTGATGTCTTTAAGCGTTGGCGCACACATAACGCCCCCCGGCACCATATAGCTCGAATGCGGCCACTGACCGCCAAAAAGTGCATACACCTCCACCGGACGACCGCTAGCCGAAACACCCTGTTGAAAGGACGTACCCACATAAGCCGCAAAGCGTTTTACGACTTCATCGTAAAGAGGCTTGTTAGCGAACTTTTTATTCGCCATGTCGGTAGCGAAAATGGCATAAAACCAGCGCGGTATACTCTGGATGGTTTCGGTAGCCTGCCCGATGGCCCGCAACAACAATGCGTTAGGTGGCAGGGTTGTTTTCCAGGCCGTATCCAGTGCCGATGAAGCACAATACAGGTGAGAACCTCCGCAAATACCACAAATACGGGGCGTTACGATCAGACCCGCCTGTGGGTCTTTGCCCTGCATGATTTTTTCGAAGCCCCGGAACATGGCCGCCTGCGTATGCGCCCGCGTCACGACACCGTCTTCCATATAAACCTTAACGTCGAGGTCGCCCTCAACCCGCCCAACCGGCGATATATTTAATTCTTTCTGAGTTGCCATGTTTCGAATGGTGAAAGAGCGAAAGAGTGAATGAGCGAAAGAATGAAACCATACCACTTAGGCAATCTGGTTTCGCTCATTCACTCTTTCGCTCTTTCACTCATTATTTTATTTGGAGGAGGAAAACTGGGGTTGTTCAACACCGACAAGACGTTCACTGCCGGAAATGACTTTCTCGAAGCCTGCACGGAGATAATAGCCTAGCTTCGACGTACCTTCTGGCGTTTCCTTAGGCAGGAAGCCGAGATAATGCATCGTTTTAAAGATGCTGCCTTTTTCCAGGTCATGGTGCGGGAAACCCGGCTCCGTACAACCCAGACACGGGTGATTGGCGCGGGTCTTACTCGAATGCCGATTCCACAGAATCCGGTTGCAACTGGCGCGGGTCATTGGCCCACGGCAACCTACCTCATAAAACAAACAGCCGCCCCGCTTACCAAAGCCACCATCGACTTTTTGAGCGAAACTGATCACGTTAGTACAACCCGTTTGCACGAAGTCGGTGAAGAACGTTTTGGGACGATGGTATTCGTCTATCAATATATCACTGATTCGGCCGGTGGAAATGGCCACCAGGATTTGCGTAATCCAGTCGGGGTGAGCCGGGCAACCGGGAATATTAATAACAGGCAAACCGCCTTTCGATACATAATCAGTCCCGAGAAAACCACCTTTGGCCTTCCGCAAAAACTGCAAACCCGTCGACTCGCTGGGGTTGGGAGCCACAGCAGGAATCCCCCCCCAGGTGGCGCAATCGCCGATAGCCACCACATAACCAACTACTTTCGAAAGATCCCGAACCCAATCCTGCATGGGACGATCGGCAAAGTAATTCATGGTACCACTCCCGTGGGGCCCTTGAATAATACTGCCTTCGTACACGAGTATGTCGCATTGAGTACGACCGCTTAGAATATCGTTGAGCAGATCGGTGACCTGTTCACCAATTTCAAGGCCAATAGAAGGGTGCCAGAGGATGTTGACACCAAAATCGGTCACTAATTCGACAACGGTGGGCTCCTCAGCATTGAGGAACGACATCGTGTTGCCGCTGCACGCTCCTCCCTGAAGCCATAATACGTTAGCCATGCGATACGGGGGTGTTAGGGTTCGGAATTTTGAATTATAAGAAGTACAAATATAATTATAATTCTTAATTAGAAAATTTTTTCTAATTTTTTCTAAGGATATAGCAAGATCCAGGCCATTAGCCCAAAAGCCAATGACCTGGATCAATCAAACAACTGATTAGTAGCAGGGAATGACAACTAGTTGCAACTAGGCCCCCCTTTGGCTACTAAGCCAGCATAGGCAGTACCAATGTTTCGAATTCGGAGATACCTTCTTCGGTGAAGTAGGGGTGCAAGTGTCCCCAAACGGCTTGTTTGTAGCTTTGTTCGGTGGTCGTCTGCCCGCGCATGGCAGCAAATGCGGGGAAAAATACCAGTGTCATCCAGAGTGACTGCGCCAGTTGATCATACTGCTCTGGATTAGTTTCGGGACGCAACCTATTCCGCTGAACATGAAAATCGAGCCAGCTCCGCAGTTGCATCAGCATTTTATTAACTACCCACTGCCATTGACGCTGCTGCTCTGTTTGTTCGGGATTGGTTTTGAAAAATTCGGCCAGGTAAAACCGGTAGTTCTGGAAGAATTGGTAGTACAAACTGATTTGCTGATCGAAGTCAGCTAGCTCTGGTGCCTGAAGATATTGGCGGAAAATATGGGTGAATTCATCGAGAACCTGCTCATATACCGACTCAATGATAGCATCTTTCGTTTTAAAATGATAGGCCAAATTTCCTACGCTGATACCTATCTCTTCGGCTATCTGTTGAAGACGCACGGCATCAACCCCATACTCGTTGAAGAGTCGGACTGATGCGTTCAAAATACGTCCTTTAGTCGAGCCAGGCATAAGAAATTAATTCAGACAGACATTTAGTTGATTGGCCGAAACGGTGAGCGTACCCCGTTGATCTTTGGCAGCTAACCGGCGCATGTAATGTGCTTGCTGCGCGGCTCGTTTTGGACAAGAATTGGACGTAATCCGGCGCTTAATGAACTTGAGCGGATCGGCCGCATAGGCAAAAATCAATTCTACCTCCCACTCACCCCGGTATAAACGCAGATTTTCGATCACGGCCGTGTCAGACAGCCATAGGTCATCATAGTACAGCCGAAAGTCGGTCAGGTTCCCTTTCCGCTCCGTAAAATGTTGGCTGTTCAGGCCAGCCAGCATATTGGCATAGGCTGTCTTATCCATTGTAAAGAGGGGTTTCATAACGTTTTTAACAGGAGTGGTTCAGAATTCGATAGAACGAATGTATACTATTTGGGTATTAAAAGCCTTTATTTATTAAAAAACTATCGTTTAAATAGTTAACACTGCTCCTGTGCTTATGTTAACTTCCCTACCGGAAAAAGTGTAGGCGTATTCTACTGCTGAAAATCGTTCACGAAGTGGTCCAAATGATTGCAGGCCAAGACAAGCTTATGGAACGATCGAATAAATTTGATATAAAATTAAGGGAAGTAATCGTCAATGTGACGACTTGAATTGGCCGGTTACTAAAAGCAGCCAAGGCCTCAACACTTCCTTCTAATCTCACTTGTCGGCATAATAACTCTTCCATTGATCTTTCTTGGTGAGTGAGACTGATGAAAATCAGTATATATCCCTGACGCCTAACAGATTGTGGGAGCTAAAAGCAATGCATCTTTACTTTCGGTTTTAGAAACTCGATCTATAAGTCTGTCCATTTAACCTAGATTTATTCTCCGCTTATTCCAGAAAAATTGCAACGTCCCATTATCAAGACAGCGATAAACTTATTACCAACCTATGATGAATCGATTCATGGGATAACCTTCTGGGGCTAACCCCCTGAATCAACCGTTCGGTAGCAGCAACGCACCGAACGGTTTGTTTAGCAATCTTTTGATAAGGAACGTTTTATGGTCATTTCCATTAACTAATCGTGATTTCATTCTTGAAGGCGTTACAACTAGTGCTCGTCCAAAATAGATTCTATGGTAGTTCTAAACTTGTAATGATAGGTTGTAGTTTGTGACCACAAATCTGATTGATTTGA
>NZ_BAAHBI010000018.1:0-14258 GCF_054776755.1 Spirosoma litoris
ACTCTGACCCGCAGCCAAACCAGCAATTGGCGTATTCAGCGTCGCCATGCCGTTGCTGGCCGTCCAGTTGGCATCGTTGAGCGTTAATCCCGCTGGGATGTAATCTGTAACCTGAACGCTCGTCGCATCTACATTACCCTGGTTAATCACCGTCACCGTGAAGGTTACATTGCTACCCGCGACCACATGGGCAGGCTGGCCAGGAGCCAGTTTCTTGGTCAGGGCCAGATCGAAGACCGGCGTGCTACAATCCGTTGGCGTAGTTAGCACCGCTACTGGTGAAGCCACACAACCATTGGCATCCTGGATGGTCAGCCTATACGTACCCCCACTCAAGTTATTGATACTGCTGGCCGTTGAGCCAGTGCTCCAGGTGTAACTATACGGAGCTGTACCACCACTGATGCTCACCAGATTGACACTACCCCCGTTCACACTCGCACAGGTAGGTTGAGTGGGCTGGAAGACCGCTGCAATCTCCGTGGGCTGAACCACCGTGAAGCTCTGCACCGCCATACAACCATTCGCGTCACGAGCCGTCACCGTGTACACGCCCGCCCCTACGTTAGTCAGATCCTTGCTGGTCGAGCCATTGCTCCACTGGTACCCAATCGGTGGGGTGCCGCCATTGACAGTCAGCATCACACTACCCGTCTGAGTGCCAAAACAGGTCACATTCGTCACCACCCCACTCAGTTGAGGACCGGCCAGGTTGCTGATGTTGGCCGAAGTCACACCCACACAACCAGCGGCATCACTTACCGTGACGCTGTAACTACCCGGAGCCACATTGACCAGATTCTGGCTGGTAGCCACCAGGGTTCCAGCTGCATTGCGCCACTGGTAGCTGTAAGAGCCAGAGCCCCCACTCACCTGAAGGCTGATGGAGCCCGTGGCCTGACCACAAACCGCGTTCTGAGTCGTAGCCACTACAGTCACTGGGCTGCTGTTGCCCACCACTACTGAGGTCGTGTTGCTGCAACCACTGCCATCCGCGACAGTCACCTGATAGGTACCCGCTGGTAGACCCGTCATCGTGGCACTGGTGCCCACCAGCACACCCGATGTATTGGTCCACTGGTAGGAGTAGGAGCCGCTGCCACCACTCACCTGCACGCTGGCACTGCCGTTCGGCGCACCACAGGCCGTCGGACTGGCCTGAGCCAGAATCACCGGCGCACTCGTCGAAGAGATGGTCACCTGCTTCTGACCCACACAACCCTTGCTGTCGGTTACGGTAATCGTGTACACACCTGGGGCCAGGCCCTGAGCAATCGAACTGCTGCTCACCACACTGCCCGATGCATTGGTCCACTGATAACTATAGGGAGCTATTCCACTACCCGCATTCACCACTACCGTAGCAATCCCATTGGACTGACCACACAAGGCCAACGTCGTACCCGTGTTCAAGCCCAGAGCCGTACACACCGTGCACGAAGCGGGTGGTACAACCACTACTTTGGGAGAACAACCGTTCGCTGTCGTTACGGTCAGACTCAAGGGAATACCCGAAGGAATACCACTGATCAAGCCGTTGCTCACACTGCCCGCACTCACCAACACCGTCGCGCCCGGATTCACCGTGTAGCTCACTACATACGTAGCCCCACTGCCACACTCAGGACCACTCAGACTAATGGCGGGGTTCTCACAAGGATTGCTGCACGACACTGGGCTCACCACCGTTACTCGTGTCACACAGGTGCCACTGCCACTGGCGGTCACCACCACATTGGTCCCCACCGGAATCTGTTCGATTCGATGAGCCGATCCGTTAACCACACCCACGTTGCTGGTTATACCACCACTACCCACTAATCGGTAACTCACCGTGTAGGTAGTACCCATGCACAAGGGTTGACCTACCGTTAATTGAGGGGGCGTACAGCCGTTGGGGCCGGAGGCATTGCAGCCCGTCGGTGAATCCACTGTAGCTACGTTCACGCAGCCCACCCCATTGCTGGCACTCACACTCACAGGGGTGCCCACCGGAATATTAATCACACTCAGCCCACTCACCGTGCCCGCACTGGCCACGATGTTAGTGCTACTGGTGTACACACTCACACTATAGAAGCCACTGCCATTGCAGACGGAGTTGCCCACCGTCAAGATCGGCTTTTCACAAACCTGCGGATTACAACCCGTTGGTGTGATGAGCACCGCTACCGGCGAAGCCACACAGCCATTGGCATCCTTGATGGTCAGCACGTAAGTGCCACCACTCAGATTGCTGATACTGCTGGCCGTTGAGCCAGTGCTCCAGGTGTAGCTGTAAGGCGAAGTACCGCCACTGATGCTCACTAGACTCACACTACCCCCGTTCACACTCGTACAGGTCGGTTGAGTCGGCTGGAAGACCGCTGCGATCTCCGTTGGCTGAGTGATGGTGAAGCTCTGCACAGCCATACAACCATTCGCATCCCGAGCCGTTACCGTGTACACACCAGCTCCTACATTCACCAGATCCTTGCTGGTCGAGCCGTTGCTCCACTGATAACCGATCGGTGGGGTGCCGCCATTGACACTCAGCATCACACTACCCGTCTGGGTACCAAAACACTTCACAGCCGTCACCACCCCACTCAGTTGAGGACCGGCCAGGTTGCTGATGTTAGCCGAAGCCACACCCACACAACTACTGCCATCCACCACACTCACCGTGTAGGAACCTGGGGGCACATTCACCAGATTCTGGCTGGTGGCCACCACCACCCCAGCGGCATTGCGCCACTGGTAGGTGTAGGAACCACTGCCCCCACTCACCTGTAGACTGATGGAGCCCGTGGCCTGACCACAGACCGCGTTCTGAGCCGTAGCCACTACCGTCACAGGGCTAGAGTTACCTACCACTACACTCGTTGTGCTGCTACAACCACTACCATCGGCCACACTCACCATATACGTACCTGCTGAGAGGTTCAGCACACTGGTGCCCGTGCCTACCACGATACCTGCACTCGTCGTCCACTGATAGGTATAGCTACCGCTGCCACTGAGCACATTCACACTGGCACTGCCGTTAGGCGCACCACAGGCGGTCGGACTGGCCTGAGCCAGAATCACCGGCGCACTCGTCGAAGAGATGGTTACCTGCTTCTGACCCACACAACCCTTGCTGTCGGTGACGATAATGGTATACACACCTGGGGCCAAGCCCTGAGCAATGCTGCTCGAACTCACCACACTACCCGAGGCATTGGTCCAGGCATAGCTGTACGGAGCCACACCACTGCCCGCATTGACCACTACCGTAGCAATGCCATTGGACTGACCGCACAAGGCCAACGTGGTGCCCGTATTCAGACCTAAGGCCGTACATAATGGCGTCACCGTAATCACCTCAATATCACTATCATCCTCGTCCTGAGACGGATTATTCTTATGATCACCACTCGTATCATCATTCACCGGCGTGCCATCGTTATCCGGATTGTCATCGGGTGTCGAATCTTTATCCGTTCCACCCGAGGCACTGCTGATCTCAGCCGTGTTGGTCAGACTACCTACGAAGCTGTTGCTCACCGTGAAGGTGATGTTGCGCGTCACAGTCTGACCCGCTGGCAGACTGGCAATCAGCGTATTGAGCGTTGCCTTACCGTTGCTGGCTGTCCAGTTGGCATCATTCAACGTCAGGCCAGCCGGAATGTAATCCGTCACCTGAACATTGGTCGCATTGACACCACCCTGATTGATCACACTCACCGTGAAGGTCACCTGACCACCAGCGACCACTGTCGCAGACTGGCCACTGGACAACTTCTTGGTCAAGGCCAGGTCGAAGGCGGCACAGTTGCTCGGAGTGGGCAACACCGCTACCGGAGAAGCCATACAACCATTGGCATCCTTGATGGTCAGCATATAAGTACCACCACTCAAGTTATTGATGCTAGCGGCTGTGCTGCCATTGCTCCAGGTGTAACTGTACGGAGCCGTACCCCCACTGATGCTCACCAGGCTGATACTACCGCCCGTCAGACTTGTACACGTCGGATACGTCGGCTGGAAGATAGCTGCAATCTCCGTGGGCTGCGTGATCGTGAAGCTCTGAACGGCCATACAGCCGTTGGCATCCCGAGCCGTCACCGTGTAGACGCCAGCGCCAACGTTGGTTAGATCCTTGCTCGTCGAGCCATTGCTCCACAGGTAGCCAATCGGTGGAGTACCACCCGACACGGTTAGTACCACACTACCCGTCTGGGTACCGTAGCATTTCACATTCGTAGGCACACCCGAGACCTGAGGACCTACCACATTACTGATATTGGCCGTCGCCAGGGCTGTACAGCCCGTAGCATCCGTTATCACGACACTATAAGAGCCCGGAGCGGCATTGGTCAGATTCTGACTGGTAGCCACCACCCCACTGGCTGTTCGCCACTGATAGCTGTAACCCGGAGAACCGCCACTTACCTGCGCACTGATCGAGCCGTTAGCCTGACCACAAACCGCATTTTGGGCCGTAGCCACTACCACCAGCGGGGTGCTGTTACCCACCACCACAGAGGTCATGCTATTACACCCGTTGGCATCCACTACGTTCACCGTGTAGGTGCCCGCAGGCAGATTAGCGACACTTGCACTGCTACCCACTACGGTGCCTGTGCTTGTGGTCCATTGGTAGGTATAGTTACCGCTGCCGCTGGTTACCTGCACACTGGCACTGCCATTGGCCAGACCACAACTGGTGGGGACCGCCTGAGCCACAATCGCCGGGGCATTGGTCGAAGAGATGGTCACCACCTTCTGGCCCGTACAGCCTTTGCTGTCGGTTACCGTAACGGTGTACATGCCCGCAGCCAGACCTTGCGCAACGCTGTTACTGCTCACAACGGTGCCCTGTGCATTGGTCCATTGATAGGTATAGGGAGCTACACCACTACCCGCATTAACCACCACCGTAGCAATCCCATTGGACTGACCACATAACGCTAGCGTCGTACCCGTGTTCAGACCCAGAGCTGTACATACCGTACAACTAGCGGGTGGAACCACGACTACCATTGGGGAGCAACCGTTCACTGTCGTTACGGTCAGACTCAAGGGAATACCCGAGGGAATACCACTGATCAAGCCGTTGCTCACACTGCCCGCACTCACCAGTACCGTAGTACCCGGATTGACTGTATAGTTGACCACATAGCTCGTAGCCCCATTACTACATTCAGGACCGCTCAGGGTGATGGCTGGGTTCTCACAGGGGTTATTGCACGAAGCCGGACTCACCACCGTGACCCGCGTGACACAGGTGCCACTACCTGTAGCGGTTACCACTACATTGGTCCCCACCGGAATCTGCTCGATCCGACGAGCACTGGCGTTGACTACACCCACATTGCTGGTCACTGTACCTGTGCCTACTAATCGGTAGCTCACCGTGTAGGTGGTGCCCATGCACAAGGGTTGACCTATCGTCAACTGAGGTGGCGTACAGCCATTGGGGCCGGAGGCATTGCAGCCCGTTGGTGATTCCACCGTAGCAACGTTCACGCAGCCCACCCCATTGCTGGCACTCACACTCACAGGCGTGCCCACGGGTATATTGATCACACTTAGCCCGCTCACCGTGCCCACACTGGCCACGATACTGTTAGCGCTAGTGTACACACTTACACTATAGACCCCACTGCCATTACAAACCGGGTTGCCTACCGTCAGGATCGGCTTCTGGCAGGGCACATAGAAGCCTGCATCCAGAGTCGGATTGTTCTCTCCAGGAGCCAACGTCACCGACTCGGTCTTACCCGTTACCGGGTTCACATTCGAATCCTTCGTCGGATCGCTGCCACTATATTGGCTGGTAGTGGTATACCCACTCGGTGACGTAAAGCCTACCACATAGCTGATGCTATTGCCCGGTGTCAGACCCGTGAAGCTGTAGAAGCCACTGTTGTTGGTTACCGTCGTGGCCGAGGCCACGCCGTTGGTGTACAACGTCACCACTACCCCCGGAATGCCTGGTTCACCCAAATCCTGAATACCATTCTGATTCACATCGTTCCACACAAAATCACCTAACGATGCCGTCGGGATGTAATAGCCCGCATCCAGAGTGGGGTTGAATTCACCAGGGGCCAGGGTGACAGATTCCGTTTTGCCCGTTATCGGATCGGCATTCGAGTCCACCGTGCGGTCGCTGCCACTGTACTGACTGGTGGCCGTGTAGCCGCTCGGGGCCGTGAAGCCTACTACATAACTGGTGCTATTGCCAGGCGTCAAGCCCGTGAAGCTGTAGAAACCGCTACTGTTGGTCACCGTGGTGGCCGAAGCGACTCCGTTGGTGTACAACGTCACCACCACACCAGCGATGCCTGGCTCGCCTGCGTCCTGAATGCCATTCTTGTTGGTATCCAGCCACACATAGTCACCTAGACCCGCGCTGGGCACATAGAAGCCCGCATCCAGAGTCGGATTGTTTTCTCCAGGAGCCAACGTCACCGACTCGGTTTTGCCCGTTACCGGGTTCACATTCGAATCCTTCGTCGGATCGCTGCCACTGTATTGACTGGTGGTGGTGTAGCCACTTGGCGGGGTGAAGCCCACCACATAGCTGATGCTGTTGCCCGGTGTCAGACCCGTAAAGCTGTAGAAGCCACTACTGTTGGTCACCGTCGTGGCCGAGGCTACGCCGTTGGTGTACAACGTCACCACTACCCCCGGAATGCCCGGTTCACCCGAATCCTGAATGCCGTTATGATTTGTATCGTTCCACACATAGTCACCCAGTGAGGCCGTGGCACAGGTGGTAATACTGACCGGACAACACAGGCTCGCACTGCAACCCGTCGTTGGATCAGCCGCACTGTAGCTATACATACCCGCTACGGTGGCTACGTAATCTGCCGACGTGGCTCCTGGAATAGCGACCCCATCCTTGTACCATTGTACATTGGTATAGCCACTGCCTACCGTTAGGGTAAACGAAGTCTTGGTTCCACACAGCGTATAGCTGGCCGGTACACAAGGGGCAACTGGAATGATACCCGCATCCACGGTCAGATCCTGCTGACCCGCTGTCAGACTGTATACACCTGTTTGACCGCCCACACCCGCATCACTGTCCGTAGCGTCATTGCCACTATTCGGGGTGGTGAAGGTCGTGCCCGAAGGAGCCGTGAAGACTACGTAGTAACTACCTGGATCTAAGTTGGTAAACAGATATTTACCATTCCCGTCGGTCACCGTAGTAGAAACGACTGTGCCGCTCACTGCATCGTGCAGTACCGCTGTCACGCTGGCTACACCCGTTTCATTGGGGTCCTGCTGGCCATTCTGATTCGTATCGAACCACACAAAATCACCCAGGCTCGCCTTTAATGGGGTCACCGTGATCGGTTCGGGATCGCTGTCGTCCTCATCCTGAGATGGGTTATTCTTATGATCCCCACTGATATCGTCATTGACGGGCGTACCGTCATTAGTCGGATCACTGTCAGGGGTTGAATCCTTGTCAGGCAGGTTCTGAACATTGCTCGCACTGCTGATCTCAGCCGTGTTGGTCAGCGTACCCCCCGCGAAACTACTGCTCACGATAAAGGTGATAGTCCGCGTTAGGCTCTGACCGGCCGATAGACTCGCAATCGCTGTAGTCAGCGTGGCCAGGCCGTTGCTGGCGGTCCAGTTGGCATCGTTGAGCACCAGCCCAGCCGGAATATAATCCGTCACCTGAACATTCGTCGCATCCACATTGCCCTGGTTGTAGATCGTCACCGTGAAAGTCACGTTGCTGCCCGCGACCACCGTCGCACTCTGACCAGGACCTAACGTCTTCTTCAACGCCAGGTCAAACACAGGGGCAGGACTCACCGTGATCACCTCTGGATCACTATCGTCCTCATCGCCACCCGTCTTGCCGTTCTCATTGATCACGTCATTCTTCGGCGTGCCATCATTGCTCGGATTATTATCTGGCGTCGAATCTACGTCCGGCAGATTCTGGGCATTGCTGGCACTGCTGATCTCGGCTGTGTTGGTCAGGCTGCTGGGCGCGTTCGCATTCACCATGAAGGTGATATTCCGCGTCACACTCTGACCGGCACTCAGACTGGCTATCGCTGTAGTCAGCGTCGCTAAGCTACCATTGGCTAACCAGTTCGCATCGTTCAGCGTTAGCCCAGTTGGGATGTAGTCCGTCACCTGAACATTCGTCGCGTCCACGTTACCTTGGTTGTAGATCGTCACCGTGAAGGTCACATTGCTGCCAGGAGTTACATTGGCAGACTGACCAGCCGCTAAGGTTTTCTTCAGAGCCAGGTCGAAGACCGGAATTGGAATAATGCCCGCGTCTACGGTCAGATTCTGCTGACCCGCTGTCAGACTATACACCCCTGTTTGGCCACCTACACCCGCATCACTGTCCATAGCATCGTTGCCACTGTTGGCCGTGGTGAAGGTCATCCCCGAAGGAGCCGTGAAGACTACATAGTAATCGCCTGGATTTAAGTTCGTAAATAAGTATTTGCCCTGACCGTCGGTCACCGTGGTGCTCACCACCGTGCCGCTTACTGCATCGTGTAGCACAGCTGTTACAGAGGCTACGCCTGTTTCAGTAGGATCCTGCTGACCATTCGGATTCGTATCCAACCACACATAGTCCCCTAAGGAAGCCTTCAGCGGGATCAGTCCGGCATCGACGGTCAGATCCTGCTGACCTGCCGTCAGGCTGTAAACGCCCGTCTGACCACCCATACCTGCATCACTATCGGTGGCATCGTTGCCACTGTTCGGTGTGGTGAAGGTCGTGCCCGTGGGAGCCGTGAAGACCACGTAGTAACTACCCGGATTCAGGTTCGTAAATAAGTAATGGCCTGTTCCGTCGGTCAGTGTTGTACTCACTACAGTGCCACTCACGGCGTCATGCAATACGGCTGTCACTGAGGCTACGCCCGTTTCGGTGGGGTCCTGCTGGCCATTCATATTCGTATCCAGCCACACATAATCGCCTAAGCTGGCCAAGGCACAGGTGGTTACACTCACCGGACAACAAGATGTGAAGCTACAGCCCGAACTACCCAGGCCACTATAGCTATACACACCTGATTGGCTCACTATGTAGTCGATTGAGGTCGCTCCAGCTATCGCTACGCCATTTTTGTACCACTGGATACCGGAACTGACACTTCCGGCGGTCAGGGTTAGCGAGGCTGTGGGACCGCACAACGTGTAACTGGCGGGATTACAGACAGGAATCAGTCCTGCATCGACGGTCAGATCCTGCTGACCCGCTGTCAGGCTATATACCCCCGTCTGACCACCCACGCCCGCATCACTGTCCATAGCATCGTTGCCACTGTTGGCCGTGGTGAAGGTCATACCCGAAGGGGCCGTGAAGACCACGTAGTAGCTGCCCGGATTTAAGTTCGTAAATAAGTATTTGCCCTGACCGTCGGTCACCGTCGTAGAAACCACCGTGCCGCTCACTGCATCGTGCAGTACCGCTGTCACAGAAGCTACTCCCGTTTCGGTGGGGTCTTGCTGACCATTCTGGTTGGTGTCGAACCATACATAGTCACCTAACGAAGCTTTCAGTGGGATCAAACCGGCGTCTACGGTTAAGTCTTGCTGACCTGCCGTCAGACTGTAGATGCCCGTGCTACCGCTCTGACCCGTCAGACTCGCCACATCACTGTCGGTGGCATCAGCCCCACTGTTCGGCGTGGTAAACGTCGTGCCCGAGGGAGCTGTGAAGACGACATAATAGCTGCCGGGATTCAGGTTCGTGAACAGATAATGGCCCGTTCCGTCCGTCACCGTCGTGCTTACCACTGTGCCGCTCACCGCATCGTGCAGCACTGCCGTCACATTGGCTACGCCCGTTTCAGTGGGATCCTGTTGGCCGTTACTATTGGTATCCAGCCATACATAATCGCCCAGACTGGCGGGTACGTTGGCCGTTAACCCAAAATCGTAGGTGTGATTATTAGCGCCAGTAGGACCCGTGGTCAACTGAATCGTTGGCAGACCACCCACCACAAACGCATCATTATTATTGATGGTATTGCCAGTATTGGTAGTCCCTGCCGTCTCACCCGGAGCCATGGTAACGCCTGCCAAGCTCAGACCCGATGTCGACGTATTGCTACCCAGGGCTGTGATTTTGAGCGTATAGTTGGTATTGGGCTGTAGATTCAGGCCATACCGACTGCTGGCTGTGGTGGTGCTGGTGGCCGACGAGAAAATGTAGTTCCCGTTGGCATCAGTCGTAGCTGTAGCTATCACATTACCCGACCCATCAGTGAGTTGTACCGTTACGCCCACCAAAGCTGGTTCCCCTGGGTCCTGGATACCGTTGTTGTTGGCATCTTTCCAGACTCGGTTCCCGATTTCGATCGGCGCGGGGTCACATAGAATTTCTAAGTCACCTAGGCCGTTGGCTTTATTGAGATAAATTGCATCATTACTAAGAGTATTGTACAATTGAAACCCTTTCTGATCACTCCCATCCTGAAGACTGAGAAAAGTTACTCCCCCACTAGCGGTATTTATTGGGTCTACAGCCGTTTCTACTACTTCATTGGAACCTGGCAGGATAGCCAATCCTCCTATACTTAACTCCTGATGATAGGTTCCGATGAAATCCCCCTGGAAGAATTCACCTCCCCCAGGTCCTTGTCCATTTCCTACCCCGCCACTTTTTCCATCTATCTTACCATTATTTTCCAGCGTATATGTACCTGTCGATGCCGTGTAAGAAGCCACCAAAATATCACCTGAGATAAAGCCTTCATATAATGAAGTTCCTGTCAAGCCATAATTATTATGGCCATACTTGTCACCAGCCCTATCTCTTAATCCCAAAATCATTTCACCACTAGCCGGATCGAATTCAATGTCTGCTAACATAGGCTCCGGAGCAACGATATTCCCAGTTCCTGCATAAACTAAGCATACTGGCCCAAATGTATTCGACCAAGGTATCCATTGACCAGCACTTGGACAACCAAAATATGCATACCCTTTGGGATAGTTTAGCGGAAAACTCAGTACTGATGTAAAGGTATTCCCATCAAACTTATACACCGTCGCCTTCAAATCAGCAGTATTCTGAGAAGTCTCAGCTGTACACACTTGCCCTACATATACATTCCCCTGATAATATTTGAGACCCATGTTTACCACATCGTTATTACTACAACTCTGAGGAACTGTCCAACTGCCTTTCAGGGTCTTGCTTGCTACATCAATGGCATAGAGCTTTTTATCATACAGGTTAGTCAAATAAAGCGTCGTACCATCATCGGATAGATCAATATCGCCAATGCCTTCTTTACCCACTAATGGAAAAGTTGCGGCATCATTAGAGGGAGTTGCCACTCCTAGACCTCGGCCAGCATCGTTGGCTATAGAGCCAAAGTTTATGCCCAACGTAGTTAGATCCAGCCACAAACTCGTGGCGTTGGTTGTGGTATTGGTCACAAAAATGTTGCCCAAATCGCCCTTTCCGTCGTTGTTCAAATCAGGTAGGCCCACGTGACGCTTTAACCAGGAGCTGCTAAACAATTGCCTGGTCTGGCGATTATAGGCTAACCCACAGGTCGAACCGACCTGTGTTTGGGTGGCTAAGTGGTTTACCGTTCCTGATGTACCACTGTTTGTATACGGCCAACTTACCAATACATCCCCCGTACCGCTAGCCGCCCCGTTCAGATAACAGGGTGTTGCCAGATTGGGATTAGACTGACAATAATTGCTTGGGTAGTTAATACCAAAATTGACATTGGTAGCCGGCCCTGTTACAAACTGTACCGACGTATTATTCTGTGCACCCACCGGGCCGCTGTAGTAATACGAAGGTAAGCCTGAAAACTCTACCCGCGCCGGCCCCGTTACCCCTGTTAGGGTATACGAGCCACTAGCAGTCGTGGTTGTAGAGGCTACCGCTGTTCCGGCCGCATTGTAGGCTTTTACGACGATACCACCGTAACCCGGTTCGATATTGGGCGAGGCTGTGCCTTGAGATCCATTGGCATTAAAGTCCTGATAGACCTTACCACTCACTTGAGCCCACGCTCCACTGGCTGTCAGCAAACACAGCCATAGACCTGCCAGGATTGCTCCCCAGGTCTTTTGTCGAGAAATCATCATGTATAGGTGCTGCATGGTCATAGCTCAGTTAGTGGAGATGGGTCATCAGCACCGGTGCGCTGATAACAGTGAGTTTCATAAAGTTGATGATAGGGTAGAATAGGCTGAACAAATGCCGGGCCGGGAGGCCATTTTTCGTGCTGGCACCTGGCTATCCACAAGCGGCCGTCGTCCCGATCCCTGTAATAATGATAGGTTGACTGATCGGTAGCCGCCATCAGCCACGAGTGCCCCCGGATGCGTACATGCCCCTGTAGGACTTCATTTCGGGTGTTTATACTATAATTAGCCAGGCTCAATAGTCGCTCCCCAGAACCGCCCCAGCGATTAGTAGTCGGGTTATCGACAAGTCCGCTGGTCAGTTTTAGCCAAAGCAATAAACTCGTTAGGGCGAACATCCAGTGCGCCTGTTTGCCTAGTCCTAAATACCTATTTGTATAATTACTATAGTTTATCATAGCCTTAAAAGTTACTGGGCATGGCACGCCCGATCAGTTGGGGTCGACGATTGATCAGCACCTATCTCGCAGGGCTAACGTTTCATTTTTTTAACAACGGTTATCTATATACGACACAGAGTAACCACTCTGTTTGTTTCTTATCGTGTCTGTTTTCCAGGCCATCCAGCAGGTTTACAAAGGCAATCGGGCAAGGGCTCCCTCGTCGGTGAGCTGATGCACCGATTACCTTTGTCAATACCCCTTTGTGTCTATTTGACAGTTATACTCGTCGTACAATTTGGACTCGTACACTTCGGTATCAGACCCGCATCTACCGTCAGGTTTTGCTCGCCTGCTGCCAGGGTGTAGTTCCCCGTCTTACCGCCTACGCCCGCATCGCTGTCGGTGGTATCGTTGCCCGTGTCAACCGTCGTGAAGGTTGCTCCACTCGGTGCCGTGAAGACCACATAGTAGGTGCCGGGGTCCAGATTGGTGAACAGGTAATGGCCCGTGCCATCGGTTACCGTTGTACTAATCGGCTGGTTGGTGCTCGCATTATAGAGCGTCACCGTTACCCCAACCGCTGGCGGTTCATTCGCATCCTGCTGGCCGTTCTTGTTGTTATCGTACCAGACATAATCACCTAGCGAAGCCTTCAGCGGAGTCACCGTGATGGTTTCGGGATCACTGTCGTCTTCATCCTGAGAGGGATTGTTCTTATGATCGCCTGACGTATCATCATTGACCGGCGTGCCATCGTTGTTCGGATTATTATCCGGTGTCGAGTCCTTATCGGGCAGATTCTGAGCATTGCTGGCACTGCTGATCTCAGCCACGTTGGTAATGCTTCCACCCGCGAAACTACTGCTTACCATGAAGGTGATATTCCGCGTTAGGCTCTGACCAGCACTCAGACTGGCAATCGCCGTATTGAGCGTCGCTAAGCTACCATTGGCTGTCCAGGCCGCATCGTTCAGCGTTAGCCCAGCCGGGATGTAATCCGTCATCTGGACATTCGTCGCATCCACATTACCCTGATTGTAGATCGTCACCGTGAAGGTTACATTGCTGCCTGCTGCCACCGTCGCACTCTGACCAGGGGCCAGTTTCTTGGTCAAGGCCAGGTCGAAGACTGGGGTTGGACTCACCGTAATCACTTCAGGATCACTGTCGTCCTCGTCGTCAGCCGGATTGCCCTTATGGTTTCCATTCAGATCGTCGTTGATCGGCGTACCATCGTTGCTCGGATTGTTATCCGGACTGGAGTCCACGTCCGGCAGATTCTGGGCGTTGCTGGCACTGCTGATCTCGGCGGTGTTGGTCAGGCTGCTGGGCGCATTCAAACCCACCGTGAAAGTGATGTTACGGGTTACACTCTGGCCTGCCGACAGACTGGCGATCGCTGTAGTTAGCGTCGCTAAGCTACCATTGGCTAACCAGTTCGCATCGTTCAGCGTTAGGCCGGTTGGGATGTAGTCCGTTACCTGAACGTTCGTCGCGTCCACGTTACCCTGGTTGTAGATCGTCACCGTAAAGGTTACGTTGCTGCCAGGAGTCACATTGGCAGACTGACCAGTTGCGAGGGTTTTCTTCAGAGCCAGATCAAACACTGGCGTTGTGCAATTGCTCGGCGTAGGCAACACGGCCAGGGGCGAGGCAATACAGCCGTTGGCATCCTGAATAGTCAGGGTGTAGATTCCGCCCGATAGTCCACTGATGCTGGGCGTCATG
>NZ_BAAHBI010000019.1:0-7346 GCF_054776755.1 Spirosoma litoris
ACTCTGACCCGCAGCCAAACCAGCAATTGGCGTATTCAGCGTCGCCATGCCGTTGCTGGCGGTCCAGTTGGCATCGTTGAGCGTCAGTCCGGTTGGGATGTAATCCGTCACCTGAACGCTCGTCGCATCTACATTACCCTGGTTAATCACCGTCACCGTGAAGGTTACATTGCTACCGGCTACCACATGGGCAGGCTGTCCAGGAGCCAATTTCTTGGTCAAGGCCAGATCGAAGACCGGCGTGCTACAATCCGTTGGCGTAGTTAGCACCGCTACTGGTGAAGCCACACAACCATTGGCATCCTGGATGGTCAGCCTATACGTACCACCACTCAGATTGCTGATGCTGCTGGCTGTTGAGCCAGTGCTCCAGGTGTAACTATACGGAGCCGTGCCGCCACTGATGCTCACCAGACTCACACTACCCCCGTTCAGACTCGTACACGTCGGCTGAGTCGGCTGGAAGACAGCCGCGATCTCCGTTGGCTGAACCACCGTGAAGCTCTGCACCGCCATACAACCATTCGCGTCACGAGCCGTCACCGTGTACACGCCCGCCCCTACGTTAGTCAGATCCTTGCTGGTCGAGCCGTTGCTCCACTGATAACCGATCGGCGGAGTGCCACCCGTTACACTCAGTACTACACTACCCGTCTGGGTACCAAAACACTTCACATTCGTCACTACTCCTGATAGCTGAGGACCAGCCAGGTTGCTGATGTTAGCCGAAGCCACACCCACACAACCAGTTGCATCACTCACACTCACCGAGTAAGAGCCCGGCGCGGCATTGACCAGATTCTGGCTGGTAGCCACCAGGCTTCCAGCTGCATTGCGCCACTGGTAGCTGTAAGAGCCTGAGCCCCCACTCACCTGAAGACTGATGGAGCCCGTGGCCTGACCACAAACCGCGTTCTGAGTCGTAGCCACTACAGTCACTGGGCTGCTGTTGCCCACCACTACTGAGGTCGTGCTGCTACAACCACTACCATCCGCAACACTCACCTGATAGGTGCCTGCAGCCAGATTCAGCACACTGGCAGAACTGCCCACTACGACACCGGCTGAAGTCGTCCACTGATAGGTATAGCTACCAGTGCCGCTCAGCACATTCACACTGGCACTGCCATTAGGTGCACCACAGGCCGTCGGACTAGCCTGAGCCAGAATCACCGGCGCACTCGTCGAAGAGATGGTCACCTGCTTCTGACCCACACAACCCTTGCTATCGGTTACTGTCACGGTGTATACACCCGGTGCTAAGCCCTGAGCAATGCTGCTCGAACTCACCACACTACCCGAGGCATTGGTCCAGGCATAACTGTACGGAGCCACACCACTACCCGCATTCACCACTACCGTGGCAATGCCATTGGACTGACCGCACAAGGCCAACGTCGTACCCGTGTTCAGGCCCAGAGCCGTACACACCGTGCACGAAGCGGGTGGTACCACCACTACTTTGGGAGAACAACCGTTCGCTGTCGTTACGGTCAGACTCAAGGGAATACCCGAAGGAATACCACTGATCAAGCCGCCACTCACACTGCCCGCACTCACCAACACCGTCGTACCCGGATTCACCGTGTAGCTCACCACATACGTAGCACCACTACTGCACTCAGGACCACTCAGACTAATGGCGGGGTTCTCACAAGGATTGCTACACGAAACTGGGCTCACCACCGTGACTCGTGTCACACAGGTGCCACTACCTGTAGCGGTCACCACCACATTGGTCCCCACTGGAATCTGCTCGATTCGATGAGCCGATGCGTTGACCACACCCACATTACTGGTTATACCACCACTACCCACTAATCGGTAACTCACCGTGTAGGTAGTACCCATGCACAAGGGTTGACCCACCGTCAACTGAGGTGGCGTACAGCCATTGGGGCCGGAGGCATTACAGCTCGTTGGTGAATCCACCTGAGCGATGTTGTAACAACCCAGTCCAGTGCTGGCACTCACACTCACCGGGGTGCCCACCGGAATATTAATCACACTCAGCCCGCTCACCGTGCCCGCACTGGCCACGATGTTAGTGCTACTGGTGTACACACTCACACTATAAAATCCACTGCCATTGCACACTGGATTACCTACTGTCAACACGGGCTTTTCACAAACCTGCGGATTGCAACCCGTTGGTGTGATGAGCACCGCTACCGGCGAAGCCACACAACCGTTGGCATCCTTGATAGTCAACATGTAAGTACCACCACTCAGATTGCTGATACTGCTGGCCGTCGAACCATTGCTCCACGTATAACTATACGGAGCCGTACCCCCACTGATGCTCACCAGACTTACACTGCCTCCGTTCACACTCGCACAGGTCGGTTGAGTCGGCTGGAAGACAGCCGCGATCTCCGTTGGCTGAACCACCGTGAAGCTCTGTACCGCCATACAACCATTCGCATCCCGAGCCGTCACCGTGTACACGCCCGCTCCTACATTCACCAGATCCTTGCTGGTCGAGCCGTTGCTCCACTGATAACCGATCGGCGGAGTGCCACCATTGACAGTCAGCATCACACTACCCGTCTGGGTACCAAAACAGGTCACATTCGTCACCACCCCACTCAGTTGAGGACCGGCCAGGTTGCTGATGTTGGCTGAAGTCACACCCACACAACCAGTTGCATCACTCACCGTGACGCTGTAACTACCCGGAGCCACATTCACCAGATTCTGGCTGGTAGCCACCAGGGTTCCAGCTGCATTGCGCCACTGGTAGCTGTAAGAGCCAGAGCCCCCACTCACCTGAAGGCTGATGCTACCCGTAGCCTGACCACAAACGGCGTTCTGAGCTGTAGCCACTACCGTCACAGGGCTAGAGTTACCTACCACTACACTCGTTGTGCTGCTGCAACCACTACCATCGGCCACACTCACCATATACGTACCGGCGGAGAGGTTCAGCACACTGGTGCCCGTGCCTACCACGATCCCTGCACTCGTCGTCCACTGATAGGTATAGTTCCCCGTTCCGCTCAGCACATTCACACTGGCACTGCCGTTAGGCGCACCACAGGCCGTCGGACTAGCCTGAGCCAGGATCACCGGCGCACTCGTCGAAGAGATGGTTACCTGCTTCTGACCCACACAACCCTTGCTGTCGGTGACCGTAATGGTGTACACACCTGGGGCCAAGCCCTGAGCAATGCTGCTCGAACTCACCACACTACCCGAGGCATTGGTCCAGGCATAGCTGTACGGAGCCACCCCACTGCCCGCATTGACCACTACCGTGGCAATGCCATTGGACTGACCGCACAAGGCCAACGTGGTGCCCGTATTCAGACCTAAGGCCGTACACAATGGCGTCACCGTAATCACCTCAATATCACTATCATCCTCATCCTGAGACGGATTATTCTTATGGTCACCACTCGTATCATCATTCACCGGGGTGCCATCGTTATCTGGATTGTCATCGGGTGTCGAATCTTTATCCGTTCCACCCGAGGCACTGCTGATCTCAGCCGTGTTGGTCAGACTACCTACGAAGCTGTTGCTCACCGTGAAGGTGATGTTGCGCGTTGTACTCTGGCCTGCTGGCAGACTGGCAATCAGCGCATTGAGCGTTGCCTTACCGTTGCTGGCTGTCCAGTTGGCATCATTCAACGTCAGGCCAGCCGGGATGTAATCCGTCACCTGAACATTGGTCGCGTCGACACCGCCCTGGTTGATCACCGTCACCGTGAAGGTCACCTGACCACCAGCGACCACTGTCGCAGACTGGCCACTGGACAACTTCTTGGTCAAGGCCAGATCGAAGGCAGCACAGTTGCTTGGAGTGGGCAACACCGCTACTGGAGAAGCCATACAACCATTGCCATCCTGAATGGTCAACGTGTAGATACCTCCACTCAGATTGCTGATGCTGGCCGTCGTGGCACCCGTACTCCAGGTGTAACTATACGGAGCCGTACCACCACTGATGCTCACCAGGCTGATACTACCGCCCGTCAGACTTGTACACGTCGGATACGTCGGCTGGAAGATAGCTGCAATCTCCGTGGGCTGGCTGATGGTGAAGCTCTGAATCGCCATACAGCCGTTGGCATCCCGAGCTGTCACGGTGTACACACCGGCTCCTACATTGGTCAGATCCTTGCTCGTCGAGCCGTTGCTCCATACGTAACCAATCGGTGGGGTATCACCCGACACCGTCAGTACCACACTACCCGTCTGGGTTCCGTAGCATTTCACATTGGTAGGCACACCCGATACCTGAGGGCCTACCACATTACTGATATTGGCCGTGGCCAGGGCGGTACAACCCGTAGCATCCGTTATCACGACACTATAAGAGCCCGGAGCGGCATTGGTCAGGTTCTGACTGGTGGCCACCACCCCACTGGCTGTTCGCCACTGATAGGTGTAACTTGGAGAACCGCCACTTACCTGCGCACTGATCGAGCCGTTGGCCTGACCACAAACCGCATTTTGCGGGGTAGCCACTACCACCAGCGGGGTGCTGGTACCCACCACCACAGAGGTCATGCTGTTACACCCGTTGGCATCCACCACGTTCACCATGTAGGTGCCCGCAGCCAGATTAGCCACACTTGCACTGCTGCCCACTACGGTGCCTGTGCTTGTGGTCCATTGGTAGGTATAGTTACCGCTACCACTGGTGACCTGCACACTGGCACTGCCATTGGCCAGACCACAACTGGTGGGGACCGCCTGAGCCACAATCGCCGGGGCATTGGTCGAAGAGATGGTAACCACCTTCTGGCCCGTACAGCCTTTGCTATCCGTCACCGTAACGGTGTACATGCCCGCAGCCAGACCTTGCGCAACGCTGTTACTGCTCACAACAGTGCCCTGTGCATTCGTCCATTGATAGGTATACGGAGCCACTCCACTACCCGCATTAACCACCACCGTAGCAATACCATTGGACTGACCACACAACGCTAGCGTCGTACCCGTGTTCAGACCCAGAGCTGTACATACCGTACAACTAGCGGGTGGAACCACGACTACCATCGGGGAGCAACCGTTCACTGTCGTTACGGTCACACTCAAGGGAATACCCGAGGGGATACCACTGATCAAGCCGTTGCTCACTGTGCCTGCACTCACCAGTACCGTAGTACCCGGATTGACGGTATAGTTGACCACATAGCTCGTAGCCCCATTACTACATTCAGGACCACTCAGGGTAATGGCTGGGTTCTCACAAGGGTTATTGCACGAAGCCGGACTCACCACCGTGACCCGCGTAACACAGGTGCCACTGCCTGTAGCGGTTACCACTACATTGGTCCCCACCGGAATCTGCTCGATCCGACGAGCACTGGCGTTGACTACGCCCACATTGCTGGTTACTGTGCCACTACCCGTTAGTCGGTAGCTCACCGTGTAGGTAGTACCCATACACAGCGGCTGACCTACCGTCAACTGAGGTGGCGTACAGCCGTTGGGGCCGGAGGCATTGCAGCCCGTTGGTGAATCCACCTGGGCGACATTGTAACAACCTATCCCATTGCTGGCACTCACACTCACAGGCGTGCCCACCGGAATATTAATCACACTCAGGCCACTCACCACACCTGCAGTAGCTACGATATTGGCGGCACTGGAGTATATACTCACACTATAAAATCCACTGCCGTTGCAGACGGGGTTGCCTACCGTCAGAATGGGCTTCTCACAAACTATCGGACATGCGGTGATACTGACTGGGCAACATAAGGTGCCACTACAACCAGTGGCATCGACTGCACTATAGCTATACATACCCGCTACCGTAGCCACATAATCCGTGGCGGTTGCTCCAGGAATGGCTACCCCATCTTTATACCATTGTACAGACGTGTAACCCTCACCCGTTGTTAAAGTGAAGGAGGTCTTTGTCCCGCAAAGCGTGTAACTAGCTGGCACACAGGGAGCACAACTCTCAATACTAATGGGACAACATAAACTTGTACTACAGCTTGTCGTAGCGTCAACCGCGCTGTAGCTATACATACCGGCTACGGTGGCCACATAATCCGTGGCGGTTGCACCGGCTATAACTGTTCCATCCTTATACCACTGCACATTGGTATAACCACTGCCAGCCGTTAAGGTAAAGGACGTTTTCGCGCCACAAAGCGTGTAACTTATAGGCACACAGGGTGCGCAACTTTCAATACTAATGGGACAACATAAACTCGTACTACAGCTTGTCGTAGCATCAACCGCACTGTAGCTATACATACCGGCTACAGTGGCCACATAATCCGTGGCGGTTGCACCGGCTATAACTGTTCCATCCTTATACCACTGCACACTGGTATAACCACTGCCAGCCGTTAAGGTAAAGGACGTTTTCGCGCCACAAAGCGTGTAACTTACGGGCACACAAGGGGTATCCAAATTCGCTTCAACAACTGGATCCGCCTGTTTTTTTGCCAAACGTTCCAATCTGTTTTGCCCACCTGGTTTACCTATCGAAGGCAGGTTTTCATCTTGCCTGGCGAAGAGATTCAACCGCTTTGGAAAGCTATGGGCTGACAAGGTTGATCGGCGACCCTCTCCTCCCGGTAGAGTAGCGGGCTTCAAGGGCTCAGTCATGGCCTCACACACCCCTACAGTAACGAAGGATAGGACCAGCAACGGCAACAAAATGCGGACTACCCACTGAGATGGGCTATACACATCCTGCCAGATGGAGCAGGTGAACGGTAGATACTTTTTCATAGATGACTGTGTCTTGGTGTATTCCATAGCTTCGGGGGTCAATTGCCAGAGGCAATCAGGCCGGAATCACCTTACGGTTGATCCGATGCCTGATTGCTCTAACACACCTCTATCTTCCAGGCTTAGCTTATCATTTGACGGTTATATTCGTCGTACAGGTTGGGCAAATAGGTACCAAACCCGCATCCTGCGTCGAACTCGGCTGGCTTTGGCTCAGCGTAAAGCTGCTCGTTTGGCCATTGAGTCCCGCATCGCTATCCACAGCATCATTGCTGCCCACATTCGGGGTCGTATAGGTTTTCCCGGCTGGGGTCGTAAACTGCACGTAATAACTACCCTGCGGCAGATTCGAGAATACGTAATGGCCTGTCGCATCGGTCACCGTACTACTTACGGGCTGGTTGGTGGTCGCATTATAGAGCGTCACCGTCACATTGGGGACACCCGTTTCGCCACTACTTTGCAAACCGTCCTTATTGGTATCGTTCCAGACATAGCCGTTCACCGTGCCCACTACCGTTGGTGGCAGTACCGTAATGCTCACCGTGGCCTTGTCGCACTTACCGGCACTGTTGCAAGCCGTGTAGGTGAAACTGTCAGGACCACTGTAGCCCGTTGTCGGCGTATAGGTATACGTACCA